>NZ_JBEOPT010000009.1:0-240220 GCF_040310325.1 Pseudomonas sp. HY7a-MNA-CIBAN-0227
GGGTGATGACGGGATCGAACCGCCGACCCTCTGCTTGTAAGGCAGATGCTCTCCCAGCTGAGCTAATCACCCTTCACTTTCGGTGTGGCGCGCATTCTACGGAGCGACCCAAACTCTGGCAAGCACTTTCTTAAATATTTTTTTCAGGCCTTCCAATGGCTTAGGCGGGGTTGGCCTACGGCGCTACGCGGGGAATAATGCCCCCCTTTGTATAAAGGAGAGACTCACCCCATGTGGTTCAAAAACCTGCTTATCTATCGCCTGACCCAAGATCTGCCTGTTGATGCCGAGGCGTTGGAAACTGCACTGGCCACCAAACTGGCGCGTTCCTGTGCAAGCCAGGAGTTGACCACTTACGGCTTCGTCGCCCCGTTCGGCAAAGGCGAAGACGCGCCATTGGTACACGTCAGCGGTGACTTCCTGCTGATCGCTGCGCGCAAGGAAGAACGTATCCTGCCGGGTAGCGTGGTGCGTGATGCGCTGAAGGAAAAGGTCGAAGAGATCGAAGCCGAGCAAATGCGCAAGGTCTATAAAAAAGAACGCGACCAGATCAAGGATGAAATCATCCAGGCCTTCCTGCCCCGCGCCTTTATCCGTCGTTCGTCGACCTTCGCCGCCATCGCGCCGAAACAGGGCCTGATCCTGGTCAACTCGGCCAGCCCAAAGCGTGCCGAAGACCTGCTGTCCACCCTGCGTGAAGTGATCGGCACCCTGCCGGTACGTCCGCTGACCGTGAAAATGGCCCCGACCGCCACTATGACCGACTGGGTCACCACGCAAAAGCCAGCCGATGACTTCTTCGTCCTCGACGAATGCGAGTTGCGCGACACCCACGAAGACGGCGGCATCGTGCGCTGCAAGCGCCAGGACCTGACCGGCGAAGAAATCCAGCTGCACCTGAGCACCGGCAAGGTGGTGACGCAACTGTCCCTGGCCTGGCAGGACAAGCTGTCCTTCATGCTGGATGACAAGATGGTGGTCAAGCGCCTGAAGTTCGAAGACCTGCTGCAAGACCAGGCAGAACAGGACGGCGGCGACGAAGCCCTGGGCCAGCAGGACGCAAGCTTTGCCTTGATGATGCTGACGTTTGGCGACTTCCTGCCGGCGTTGGTTGAGGCTTTGGGCGGCGAAGAAACCCCGCAGGGGATCTAAAAATGCTGATAGCTAGGGGGCAGGTTCGGTTGAGTACATATCCGTTGCTGCGGTAACGGCGGCTTAGGGTTACGCCCTTACGGCGTGTCACTTTGCAAAAGCGGCAAAGTGACGGATATGTACCCATACCCAACCCACCCCAAAACATATAGATACCTATAGCTATCGCAAGCAAGCCACACACATTCGATCGGATTACCGCCTCGGATTTTCTGTCACTCGACAAACCGCTCTCCAATAACAAGGACCACCCCATGCGCGCACTCACCGCTTTAAGCCGCTTCGTCGGCAACACCTTCGCCTACTGGGTGCTGATTTTTGCCGTGGTCGCGTTCCTGCAACCAAGCTGGTTTATCGACCTGAAGAGCGCCATCGTCCCACTGCTGGGGCTGGTGATGTTCGGCATGGGGCTGACCCTCAAACTTGAAGACTTCGCCGAGGTCGCCCGTCACCCGTGGCGTGTAGCGCTTGGCGTGGTCGCGCATTTTGTGATCATGCCCGGCGTGGCGTGGTTGCTGTGCCAGGCCTTCCAGCTACCGCCGGAAATTGCCGTCGGCGTGATCCTGGTGGGTTGCTGCCCCAGCGGCACCTCGTCCAATGTCATGACCTGGCTGGCCCGTGGCGACCTGGCGCTGTCAGTGGCCATCGCCGCCGTCACCACCCTCCTCGCCCCGCTGCTCACCCCGGCGCTGATCTGGCTGCTGGCCTCGGCCTGGCTGCCGGTGTCGTTCATGGAGTTGTTCTGGTCTATCCTGCAGGTGGTGTTGCTGCCCATCGTGCTCGGTGTGCTGGCGCAACGGTTGCTGGGCGATCGGGTGCGCCATGCCGTGGACGTGTTGCCGCTGGTGTCGGTAGTCAGCATCGTGATCATCGTCGCCGCCGTGGTGGCCGCAAGCCAGGCGAAGATTGCCGAGTCAGGCCTGCTGATCATGGCCGTGGTGATGCTGCACAACAGCTTCGGTTACCTGCTGGGTTATTTCACCGGCCGCGTGTTCAAGCTACCGCTGGCACAACGCAAGTCGTTGGCGCTGGAAGTAGGCATGCAGAATTCAGGGCTGGGCGCCGCCTTGGCGAGTGCGCACTTTTCGCCGTTGGCGGCGGTGCCAAGCGCGCTGTTCAGCGTCTGGCACAACATTTCCGGGGCGTTGCTGTCGACGTATTTCCGCCGGATGAGCGAGAAGGAAGATCGCGAACTGTTGGCGCAACAGCAGACCGACTGACGGTTGAAACTTGATCACACGATCAAGTTTCGGCACTCTATCGAGCTTCGCGGGGACGACCTCGCGGCTCGATCAAGGTACTCACTGGGGACGACCCCTTCTATCGATGGAGGTTTTCATGTCCTGGATCATTCTGTTTTTTGCAGGTCTCTTTGAAGTCGGCTGGGCCGTTGGCCTGAAATACACCGACGGCTTCAGCAAACCCATGCCAACAGCCCTGACGATTGCCGCCATGGCTGTCAGCCTGGGCTTGTTGGGATTGGCCATGAAAGAACTGCCGCTGGGCACCGCCTATGCCATCTGGACCGGAGTCGGTGCAGTGGGCACGGTGATTGCCGGGATTATCCTGTTTGGGGAATCCATGGCGCTGTTCAGGCTGGCCAGTGTGGCATTGATTATTGCCGGGCTAGTGGGGCTCAAGATCAGCGCTTGAACCCCGGATCGTTCCCGCGAAAGCGGGAGCGATCAACCTACCTGACACTCCCCCGCAACTGCCCCACCAACTCCTGCAATGCTTGCGGCGTCGCCGTCTCCAGCGTCACTGGCGGCCCTGCCACCAGCGTCACTCGCGACCACAACCGACGGAACATCCCCTTGGCCGGGTCACGGCTGAAGAAGCTTCCCCACAACCCCTGCAAAGCCAACGGAATCACCGGCACCGGCGTCTCCTCAAGAATCCGCGTCAACCCGCCCTTGAACTCATTGATCTGGCCATCGCCCGTCAACTTGCCTTCCGGGAAGATGCACACCAGTTCGCCATCCTTGAGGTACTGGGCAATCCGCTGGAACGCCTTGTCGTAGATCTGGATATCCTCATGCCGCGCGGCAATCGGAATCGCCCCGGCAGTGCGGAAGATAAAGTTCAGCACCGGCAAACGGTAGATCTTGTAGTACGTGACAAAGCGAATCGGCCGACGCACCGCGCCGCCAATCAACAATGCATCGACAAACGACACATGGTTGCACACCAGTAGCGCCGCACCTTCGTCGGGAATCAGTTCCAGGTTGCGATGTTCAACGCGGTACATGGAATGGCTGAGCAGCCAGATCATGAAACGCATGGAGAACTCGGGAACGATCTTGAAGATGTAAGTATTGACCGCGATGTTGAGCAGCGACACCACCAGGAACAACTCGGGGATCGACAGCTTGGCCACGCTCAGCAGCAGGATCGAGACAATTGCCGAGACCACCATGAACAGCGCATTGAGAATGTTGTTGGCCGCGATTACCCGCGCCCGCTCTTTTTCGACGGTGCGCGACTGGATCAGCGCATACAGCGGCACGATGTAGAACCCGCCAAACACACCAAGGCCGAGGATATCGATCAACACCCACCAGGCTTGACCATAGCTGAGCATAGCGATCCAGTCGTTGGCCTGGACGTTCTGCGGGAAACCGCCGGAATGCCACCACAGCAGCAGGCCAAACACCGTAAGACCAAAGGAGCCAAAGGGCACCAGGCCGATTTCCACTTTACGCCCGGAGAGTTTCTCGCAGAGCATCGAACCTAGCGCGATACCTACCGAGAATACGGTCAGGATCAGCGTGACCACGGTCTCATCGCCGTACAGCCACTCCTTGGCATAGGCCGGGATCTGCGTCAGATAGATCGCACCGACAAACCAGAACCACGAGTTGCCGACAATCGAACGGGACACAGCCGGCGTTTGCCCCAGGCCCAGGCGCAAGGTGGCCCAGGATTGGCTGAAGATATTCCAGTTCAGGCGCATCTCAGGGCTGGCGGCGGCTGCGCGAGGAATGCTACGGCTGGCCAGGTAGCCCAACACCGCAACGCCGACGATGGCGGTAGACACTACCGGCGCGTAATGGCTGGAGGACATCATGATCCCTGCGCCGATGGTCCCCGCCAGAATCGCCAGGAATGTGCCCATCTCCACCAGGCCATTGCCACCCACCAACTCATCTTCATGCAACGCCTGGGGCATGATCGAGTACTTCACCGGGCCGAACAGCGCCGAATGAGTGCCCATGGCAAACAGCGCCAACAGCATCAGTTCAAGGTGGTTGAACATAAAGCCGACGGCGCCCACGGCCATAATCACGATCTCGCCGAGCTTGATCATGCGGATCAGCGCGTCCTTGTTGAACTTCTCGCCAAATTGCCCGGCCAGGGCCGAGAACAGGAAGAACGGCAGGATAAACAGCAAGGCGCAGAGGTTGACCCAGATCGAGCGGTCGCCCTCGATGGTCAGCTTGTAGAGAATCGCCAGGATCAACGATTGCTTGAAGATGTTGTCGTTGAATGCACCCAGGGACTGGGTAATGAAAAATGGCAAAAAACGCCGTTTGCGCAGCAAGGTAAATTGCGAGGGGTGACTCATCGTCCATGTTCCTGCGTGGCCTGAAGGCTGTTGTTGATCTGACGCTTGGGACTTTGCACTTGAGAGCCAGGCCACGACTTTACCTAATCCTGATTACTTATTCCCTCGTCCCGCAATGCACGGTGAAACAAAAAGCTCACCTTTCCAGGCCCCCTGCACCGTGCGCTTGGCGACGATCAGCCACATCAGGGCCAGGGCAGCCACCAACACACAACCGAAGACGCTGAAAAAACCCAGGTGCAAGGTGCCTGCCAGCTTCAAGGTGGTTAGGGCATAGACCCCCAGCGGAAAGGTGAAACCCCACCAGCCCAGGTTGAACGGGATACCGGCCCGCAGGTAGCGCAAGGTGATCAGCACCGCGATCAGCATCCACCACAACCCCAGGCCCCACAGGGTAATACCAGCGATCAGGCCCAGGCCTTCAGCAATCTCGCCGATACCTGGGAAGCCGTTGGCGGCAAAGATTGCCGGGGCGTCGTTGCCCAGCAGCAACATGCCAAGGGCACCGGTGCCGATGGGACCGAGGGCCAGCCAGCTCGACGCAGCCATGTTGGCGTGAGGCAGTTTATGCAAGGCCATGCGCAACATCAGGATGGTCAGAATGCTGAACGCCACCGGTAGGGAAAACGCCCACAGCACGTAGCTGGTCACCAGCATAACCAGTTGCGAATGGGCGTCGACCAAGTGCGGTGCCAGCAGGCCACCGCTGGCGGCGGCGACTTCGGCGGCAACCACCGGCAACAGCCAGACCGCAGTCATCTGGTCGATGCTGTGTTCCTGGCGAGTGAACATCATGTAGGGAATCAGCACCCCGCACGCCAGGGACATTGCCACGTCCAGCCACCACAGCACTTCGGCCAATTGCACCACGCCCTCGCCCCAGCGTGGCAGGCCAAACAGCAGAAAACCGTTGATGATGGTCGCCAGGCCCATGGGAATGGTGCCGAAGAACATCGAGACCGTGGAATGGCCGAAAATCCGCCGCGCCTCATGGAAAAACATCACCCAGCGTGCGGCGTACAGGCCACTGAACAAAACAAACAGAAAGATCGTGAGCAGCCACAGCGCCTCGGCGATGGCATGCAACCCAGGCAGGTTGACCGGCACTTGCGCCAAGGCCAGCGCCAACACCCCGGTGCCCATGGTGGCGGCAAACCAGTTGGGGGTGAACTGGCGAATGACTTCCCGAGGACGGGCCAGGTGGCTGAACGGTTTGTAACCGGTGGTGATGCTGTTGGGGCAGGTCATGGGTAATCCTCTTCCTCGTATCAGGTTGAGGCCATGGTAGAAGCCGATCGAATATCTATAAAACGGGTAATATCTCTAACTGTTATCTGTTTTACCAATACAAGGCTATTCGCTGCCCTCGGATTCGATCACTAGAATTCGCGCCGCCCCCTGCGGATGGGCCACATGCTCGGTGCCGATGCTGGCGTAGAAGATGTCGCCGACTTCAAGTGACACCCTTTTTTCTGTACCGTTTTCGCGATAGTGCATCTGCACCTGACCATCCAGCACCACAAACACCTCCTCGCCATCGTTGATGTGCCAGCGATAAGGCTGATCGGTCCAGTGCAAGCGGGTAGTGATGCCGTTCATCCTGGCGATGTCCAGTGCCTCCCAGGCACGGCTACCGGTGAAGTCCTTGCTGCGGATGATCTTCATGCTTGAATCTCGATTCTGGGTTGCACGGAGCGCGGATTATTACCGATCAACCGCCCGACGTCGCCCTGGCCTTGGCAGAGTCCTGCATCATCAAACCGACCAAGGCACTGAGCGCCAACACGATCAGCACGAGCCCATAACCATCAGTGGTGGCTATCAGGCCAAAGGTGCGAGTGAGGTGGCCCGCCAACAGCGACGGCAAGCAGAACGCCAGGTAGCTCAGCACGTAGAACGCCGATATCAAGCCGGCACGCTCGTGAGGCAATGCCAACGGTACGACGCTGCGCAATGCGCCGAGGAAGCCCGCGCCAAACCCGCTGCCGGCGACCAGAGTGGCGAAGAAAAACA
Organism: Pseudomonas sp. HY7a-MNA-CIBAN-0227; assembly: GCF_040310325.1. Classification (NCBI taxonomy): domain Bacteria; kingdom Pseudomonadati; phylum Pseudomonadota; class Gammaproteobacteria; order Pseudomonadales; family Pseudomonadaceae; genus Pseudomonas; species Pseudomonas sp. HY7a-MNA-CIBAN-0227. The sequence goes on from NZ_JBEOPT010000009.1 coordinate 6,731, forward strand.
GCGGCAGGCTGGCGCTGTGGACCGCCGCGAGAATCAGCGCCACGCCCACGGCGAGCAAGCTCGCTCCCAGCCGCAGGACTTTGTCCGCCGGGCGATTGCGCAAGCTGAAAATCATCACCGCGCCGCTCAACGTCAACACTGCCACCAGGCCGCCGCCGATCAGATTGGAGGTCGAACCAGTCGCCGCCCGCACCAGCGAAGGCGCCAGGGACAGATAAAAGCCACTCATAGCCCACACCGCGATATCCACCGGCAGCGAGAGCCACAAGGCTCGTCGCGCCTGGGGCGGTACATGCAAGGTCGGCCACAGGGATGCCAGCGCACCGGGTATGCGACTCACTGTTTCCGGCAGGCGCCAGACATACAGGCACTGCAACGCCAACAGGGCGAACAGCGTCCAATAGATCAACTGTGTGGGCAGCGGCGCGAACTCCACCAACAAACTGCTGCCCATGGCGCCACACGCCATGCCCAATAGCGGCGCAACGCTGTTGACCAGCGGGCCCCGCTGACGGTCAGTGTCGAGCAACGCTGCACCCAACACCGCCGTGGCCATGCCGGTGGCGAAACCTTGCAGCGTGCGGGCGGCAATCAGCCAGGCAACACTGTCGGCATTGATAAACAGCAACATCGCCAGCATATCCAGGACCAGCGCGACAAAGATCACTGGCTTGCGCCCCAGGTGATCCGACAGCGAACCGACGGTCAACAGAGCCGCCAGCAAGCTCAGGGCATACACGCCGAAGATCAGGGTGAGCACGCCAGCGGAAAAATGCAGGTCTTCCTGGTAGAGGTGATACAACGGCGTCGGCGCGCTGGAGGCGGCGAGAAATGTCAGCAAGGTGATTGCCAGGAACACCAGGCTGCAACGATGAGAAGTGACAATTGCCATGAGCACGCTCCGCTAAAGCTAATATTTTGCTTTTGTGGAGTGTGCTACTCCGTCGCCCTTAAAGCAAATTCTTTGTGTTAAGGTTTTAAGCATGGCTATAAAAGAAGGCCTCCGCCCGGGGGGCCGCAGTGCCCGGGTACAAGAGTCGGTTCATTCGGCGGTGCGTCAATTGCTGCAAGAGCAGGATCGCGCCAGCGTGACCGTACCGCAAATCGCTACTCGTGCGGGAGTGACGCCGTCGACGATTTACCGACGCTGGGGCGACCTGTCCGCCCTCCTCGCCGACGTCGCCCTGGCCCGCATGCGCCCAGACAGCACACCTGCCAACACCGGCAGCCTGCGTGGCGATTTACGAGCGTGGGCCGAGCAATACCTGGACGAGATGAATTCGCAGCCGGGGCGCAACATGATGCGTGATGTGCAGTGCAGCCAGACGCCGGGGTATTGCGTGAGCATTCTGGGTGGGCAGTTGCAGGCTATCCTTGATCGTTATCAGGGCAGCAGTGACGTATTGCCCAGCGTGGACCGGCTGATTAACCTGCTGGCGGCACCGACGGTATTTCGGATTTTGTTCTCCTCCGTGCCGTTGCAGCTTGAGGAGTTGCACGAGTTGATCGAGATCGTGTTGCGAGGGTAACCCCATAAAAAACGGCCTCATCTAGAGGCCGTTTTGCTATCCCACATCACTGTCACGTGCGCATCCCACGCCCACTCACCAGCAACCGCGCACAGCCCAGATACAGCACCACGGTCGCTACGAGCATGAAGGTGATCGCCACACCGATCTTGATATCCGAAACCCCAAGAATCCCGTAGCGAAACGCGTTGACCATATGCAACACCGGGTTGGCCAACGACACCGTCTGCCAGAACGGCGGCAGCAGGGTAATCGAGTAAAACACGCCGCCTAGGTAAGTCAGTGGCGTTAGCACAAAGGTCGGGATAATGGAGATGTCATCAAAGTTGCGCGCAAATACCGCATTGATGAAGCCCAGCAGCGAGAAGATCGTCGCCGTCAGTACCACCACCAAAATGGTAACGCCCAGGTGATGCACCTGCAGATCGGTAAAGAACAGCGACAGCAGGGTCACGATCACCCCGACCATCAAACCGCGTAGCACGCCGCCCACGGTGTAGCCAATCAGAATGGTGTGGGGCGAGACCGGCGAGACCATCAATTCCTCAATGGAGCGCTGGAACTTGCTGCCGAAGAAACTGGAGACCACATTGCCGTAAGAGTTGGTGATCACCGACATCATGATCAGCCCCGGCACGATGTATTCCATGTAGGTGAAACCACCCATATCACCGATCTGCCGGCCGATCAGGTTACCGAAGATCACGAAGTACAAAACCATGGTGATCGCCGGCGGCAGCAGGGTTTGCGGCCAGATCCGGGTAAAGCGCTTCACTTCGCGGTAGACGATGGTATTGAGGGCAACAAGGTTGGGTTGCAGTTCGGAGTTCATACCGCCACCTTCGCCAGATTTTTCTCCACCAGGGACACAAACAACTCCTCAAGGCGATTGGTTTTATTGCGCAGGCTCAGCACTTCGATGTTCTGGGTAGCCAGTTGGCCGAACAACGCGGTGATGCCCACGGCTTTATCCACCTGGACTTCCAGGGTGTGGCTGTCCACCAGGCGATTGGGGTAGCCGATCAACAGCGGTGGCACCGTCATGTCGTACTTCAGGTCCAGCAGAAAAGTCTCGACATGCAGCTGGCCGAGCAACTGACGCATGCTAGTGTTTTCGACAATGGTGCCGTGGTCGATGATGCCGATGTTGCGGCACAACTGCTCAGCCTCTTCCAGGTAATGGGTGGTGAGGATGATGGTGATACCTTTCTCGTTCAGCTCGGTGAGGAAGGTCCACATCGAGCGACGCAGCTCGATGTCTACCCCCGCCGTCGGTTCGTCGAGGATCAGCAGGCGCGGTTCGTGGACCAGGGCGCGGGCGATCATCAGGCGGCGCTTCATGCCGCCGGACAAAGAGCGTGAAGGTACGTCGCGCTTGTCCCACAGGCCCAGTTGCGTCAGGTACTGCTCGGCGCGCTCCTTGGCAATTTTCGGTGGGATACCGTAGTAGCCAGCCTGGGTCACGACGATATCGAAGGTCTTTTCAAACTGGTTGAAGTTGAACTCCTGGGGCACCACGCCAATGCAGCGCTTGAGCGCGGCCGGGGATTTATCCAGGTCGTGGCCAAAGATATTCACCGTGCCACTGGTCTTGTTCACCAGTGTCGAGAGAATGCCGATGGTGGTGGATTTGCCGGCGCCGTTGGGGCCGAGCAAGGCGAAGAAGTCACCTTCGGCGACATCCAGATCGATACCACTCAGGGCCTGGAAACCGTTGCCGTAGGTTTTGGTTAGCTGCCGGATGGACAGAGCGGAACTCATATCGGATTACGCACCAAGAAGAAGGAAGTTACTTATTAAATAAGGACGGGCGGCCGACAATACAACGGCGGCGCATGACAGCCATGGTGCGTGCCTGCGCCGCACAAGTACAGTCACCTGTATTAATAGTCAGTATTAAGTCAACGCGGTCATAACCGCTTTTTGATAGGCCGGACGCTGGCAAAGACGCTGGTACCAGGCCTCTAGATTGGGCATTGCGGGCCGCTCGATAGGCATCTCGAACCAGGCGTAAATAAAGCTGCCCAAGGGGATATCGCCCATGCCGATCTCGGCACCCGACAGGTAGGGTTGCGTGGCCAGGGCCTGGTCCACCGCCTGCAATACGTCGATGCAGGCTTGGCGCCCGGCGTGGATGCTGTCCCAGTTTTGCTTTCCGGCTGGGGTACGCAACACGCCCCAGAATACGATCTTGAACGGTTCAGCGAAGGTGGACGTGGTCCAGTCCATCCATTTTTCGGCGTTGGCTCGCGCTTGCAGATCGCCGGGGTACCAGTTCGAATCCGCAGCATGGCGCGCGGCCAGATAACGCACGATGGTGTTGGATTCCCACAACACAAAATCGCCATCTTCGATCATCGGCACCCGGCCATTCGGATTCAACGCCCGGTATTGCGGCGTATCGACCACACCAAAAGCCCCGCCCGCATCAATTGCCTCATAGTCCAGGCCGAGTTCCTCGGCGCACCACAGTGCCTTCCTGACATTTGACGAATTTTTACGACCCCAGATTTTCAGCATGACCGCCCCTGACTTGATGAACATGGTGGATGAATGCCGAGGCAGCATACGCCGGTTCACGCCTTGCTCAAATCGCTCTGCATATCCCCCAGCAGCATCGGCATTTGCTCGCCAAACAGGTGTGGGTAACACTTCTCCAGATGAGCGAAGAAAAATTTCTCGGGCACATCGGCAAATTGCCCGTGGTCCACCACGTACTCCATGGAGCGTTGGCCCTTACGGTTGAACGGGTGGAAAACACTGTCGTTGATACCGTCGAAATCCAGCGGCGGCACGTCGAACAATTCACACAGTTGCTGGTTGAACGCCGGCGTGGCCTTGACCCAGCGCCCCTGCAAATACAACTCGGTGTAGCCGTGCATGGCGAACACGTCGCTTCTGAGCAATTCGATCAAACGCGGCGTCGACAGGTGATTGCGCACGTCGGCCAGGCCGATGCGCGACGGTATGCCGCAATGCCTGGCGCAGGCAGCAAGCAGGGTGGCCTTGGGCACGCAATAGCTTTGGCCGGCAGCCAAGGCGTAACTGCCACTCAGGGTTTGCGGATCGCGGCTGAAGGTGTAAGGGTTGTAGCGCACCGCCTCGCGGACGGCGTAATAAAGACTGACTGCCTGGTCACAGGGGTCAGCACTCGAACCGCGGTGTTTTTCGGCGAACTCCACCACCGCTGGGTGGTCACTATCGATGAAGCGGCTGGGACTCAAGTACGCATTCATGGGGTTAATCTCCGAGGCAAGCCTGGAGTCTAACCACAGGTCCGGCCCTGGGATAACGACGATTCGGCCAAATGTCGGCGCCTGATACCCATGCATTAACAACATGGCCCGGCACACCACGTAACACCCTGATCACCCGTTTGTTCGGATGCCGACTAAGCTCTGAGGTGATTTCGCCCCTGGTTTCACGGAGGATTGAATATGCTGTTGTTGTGGATACTGGTTCTGGTGGTCGGCATTGCCTACCTGGCACACCGCCGCACCGCGCCCCTGCCCGCCCTGGGTGTGGTCGCCGTCTACCTGTTGGCCATGGGCGCCTTCAGCCATGCGCCGGGCTGGTTGCTGCTGGTCTTCTGGGTGCTGATCGCCGTCGTGGCCGCTCCCCTGCTGCTGCCGGACCTGCGCCGCAAGTACTTCACCGCGCCGCTGTTCAACTGGTTTCAGAAAGTTCTGCCGCCAATGTCCGAGACCGAGCGCGACGCCATCGACGCCGGCACTGTGTGGTGGGATGGCGAACTGTTCAGCGGTCGCCCCGACTGGGACAAACTGCTGGCCTACCCCAAGGTGCAGTTGACCGAAGAAGAGCAGGCCTTTATCGACGGCCCTACCGAAGAACTTTGCGCCATGGTCAGCGACTGGGAAATCGGCCAGGCCATGGACTTGCCGCCCGCCGCCTGGGAGCACATCAAGCAGCACGGCTTTTTTGCCCTGATCATCCCCAAGGAATTTGGCGGCAAGGGCTTCTCGGCCTACGCCCACTCCCAGGTCGCCATGAAGCTGGCGACCCGTAGCGGCGACCTCGCCTCCACCGTGATGGTCCCCAACTCACTGGGCCCGGCCGAACTGCTGCTGCATTACGGCACCGATGAACAACGCAACCACTACCTGCCGCGCCTGGCCCGTGGCGATGATATTCCGTGCTTCGCCCTTACCGGCCCGCTGGCCGGCTCCGATGCCGGCGCCATGCCCGACACCGGCGTCATCTGCAAAGGTGAATGGGAAGGCCAGGAAACACTGGGCCTGCGCCTAAATTGGGAAAAACGCTACATTACCCTCGGCCCGGTCGCCACCTTGCTGGGCCTGGCCTTCAAGGCCTACGACCCGGATCACCTGCTGGGCGATGAAGAAGACCTGGGCATCAGCCTCGCGCTGATCCCCACCGAAACTCCCGGCGTAGAGATTGGCCGCCGTCATCTGCCGCTGGGTGCGGCATTCATGAACGGGCCTAACTCCGGCAAGGATGTATTCATCCCGCTGGAATTTCTTATCGGCGGCCAGGAAATGCTCGGCAAGGGCTGGATGATGCTGATGAATTGCCTGTCGGTGGGCCGTTCGATTTCCCTGCCGGCTGTCGGCACTGGCGCAGCCAAGTTCACCAGCCTGGTGACTGGCCAATACGCCCAAGTGCGGGAACAGTTCAACGTACCACTGTCGGCCTTTGAAGGTATCCAGGAAGCCCTGGCCCGTATCGGCGGCAACGCCTGGCTGATGGACAGTGCGCGCATGCTCACCGCCAACGCGGTAGACCTGGGCGAAAAACCCTCGGTGCTGTCGGCAATCCTCAAGTACCACCTGACCGAACGCGGTCGCGAGTGCATCAGCCACGCCATGGACGTACACGGTGGCAAGGGCATCATCATGGGCCCCAACAACTACCTGGGCCGCAGCTGGCAAGGCGCGCCGATCTTCATCACCGTGGAAGGCGCAAATATTCTGTCACGTAACCTGATGATCTTTGGCCAGGGGGCCATTCGTTGCCATCCATTCGTGCTCAAGGAGATGGCCTTGGCCGGTCGAGAAGACCATGACCAGGCGCTGAAAGAGTTCGATGGCCTGTTGCTGCAACACATCGGTTTTGCCGTGAGTAACGCTGCCAGTACCCTGGTGCTGAACCTGGGCTTCGGGCATTTCGAAAAAGCGCCTGGCAACCGTTTGAGCCAAGGCTATTTCCGCGCCCTCAATCGTCAGGCAGCTGCGTTTGCCCTGCTGGCGGACCTGAGCATGATGCTGCTGGGCGGCGAACTTAAACGCCGCGAACGCCTGTCGGCGCGCCTTGGGGATGTGCTCAGTCATATGTACCTGGCATCGGCGGCGCTCAAGCGTTACCACGACCTCGACTCACCCGATCATCTGCGTCCGTTGTTCGCCTGGGCCATGGAAGAAAGCCTCGGCCATTCGGAGCGGGCACTGGATGAACTGCTGACCAACTTCCCGAACAAGGTGCTGGGTTGCCTGCTGCGGGTGATCGTGTTCCCGTTCGGTCGTCGCCACAAGGGTCCGTCCGACGCTCTGGATGCCGAAGTCGCCGCTGTGATTGGCCGTGCCAAGGGCGATCCAACCCTGGAAGAATTGCTGGCTGGCTGCTATCGCCCGCAATCGGCCGAGGACCCGGTGGGCGCGCTGCAACATGCCTACGACCTGCTGGCCGTCAGCCATCCATTGCAGAAAAAACTCCACTTAGCCCTCAAGAGCGGCCAGCTCAAGCCAGCCGCCGGGGAACATGCCATCGACGCCGCGCTGCAAGCCGGCGTGCTGCAACCGGCCGAAGCGCAGACCCTGCGTGACGCCGAAGCGGCACGACGCAAGGTGATCGACGTGGATGACTTCAGCAAGGAAGAGCTGGCCCAGACGGAAGGAAAAGTCCGCTGAGTCCAACGGTCATATAAAAGCGGGCGCTAGAGCTATATACTCTCGCGCCCGTTTTGCTCTTGAGGACTTATCTCGTGTCCAACGTCGTTGCCGATCATCTCGCCTTGCTCGACCACCTGCGCAGCATCCTGGTTGCCGTCGGTGAAGCCGAACAGGTTCCCGAGGAAAGCCACGCGCTGTTCCTGGAGCGTTTCGACGAACTGCGCGCCCTGCTGCCCATCGACCCGATCGAAAGCCAATACCTGGGCCAGGACATGATGAGCCAGGTCATCCTGCGCTACCCGCAAATTGCCCATCTGGTACCGCGTGACCTGCTGTGGTTCTTCGGCGGTGATTGCCTGCACTTCATGCCGGACGACGAACTGGACCTGTACCAGGCCCTGGAAGAGCGTCGCTTCGAAGCTGAGCAGAATGACGAACCGTTTGACTGGAACCAGGAAAAGCAGTTGTTGGCCATGTCCAATGACCAGCCCAAGCACTGATTAGCGATCAACTGTAGGAGCGAGCACGCTCGCTCCACAATTAACGTAACGTCGGCTCCCTCGCCATGCACTCCACCAGATAATCAATAAACACCCGCAACTTCGGCGGTAGATACCGCGTGGGTGAATGCAGCAACCACGCATCGCCGTGGTACGACGCAATAAAATCCCAGTCCGGTAATACCTGCACCAGCGCCCCCTCGTCTAAGACATGGCGCGCCGTGAAATACGGCAAGCTGCCAATCCCCACATGCTGCAACACCGCATCCAGCCGCACCCCCGTGTGATTGGCCGCATAACGCCCGCGCACGCCGATCGTCACTGCCTTGCCACCCTGGCGGAATTTCCAGCGTGCATCCCCCGGCGTTTCGCCCAGATAGATGCAGCTGTGCTCCAGCAAATCATGGGGATGCCTTGGTATGCCGTGTTGCGCCAGGTACTGCGGCGTAGCGCAAAGCAGATGCTCGATAGGCAACAACTGCCGCCCCACCAACCCCGGCGGCGGGCTATCGGTGATGCGGATGCTCAGGTCGACGTTATCGTCGATCAAGTCCACATGCCGATCTTCCAGGATCAACTGTACATCCACCTTGGGATAACGCCGTAGAAACTCCGGCATATGCGGATGCACCACAAACCGCTCACTGCCTTGGGCACGCCGACCCGCACCAGCCCTTCGGCTTCATGGGTGTACTGGCCGCTGATTTGCATCACCGAGCGCGCCGCGTTGAGCATTTCCCGGCAACGCTTGAACACCTCCTCACCGCCCTCGCTCAGGCGCAGCTTGCGAGTGGTGCGTTGCAGCAGGCGAGTAGCCAGGGCCTTTTCCAGACGCGAGATGCTGCGACTCACCGCCGACGGTGAAACCGCCATCTGCCGGGCCGCCTCGGAGAAGCTGCCGGTTTCCACCACTTTTACGAAAGTCGCCATTTCACCCAACAACGGCAAAGGAAGATTGATGCTCATGACGCACAGATCCATTGAAATCTGAATGGATTATCACCTATCAACGCACTACCTATACTACCGAGCAGAACCTTGATGCGGATGTAGACAATGACCCAGCGCCTGTTTTTCACCCATGACCACCTGATTGCTGACGTTGAAGTGCTGGCGTGCACGCCTCACGAAGAGCAGTTTGCCGTGGTCCTGCAGTCGACGATCTTCCATCCCCTGGGTGGCGGCCAACCCTTCGACACCGGTTGGCTGGGTAACAGTACCGTGCTGAAGGTGGCACAAGAGGCGGATCGCATCGTGCATTACGTCGATCAGCCGGTCGCCCTCGGCCCCTTACAGGCGCGCGTCAATGAAGAGCGGCGCGCCTGCACACGCACCTGCACTCGGCCGGGCATTTGATCGGCAATGTCGGTGAGACCTTGGGCTGGATGCCGATCAAGGCCCATCACTGGCCGGGCGAAGGGAAGATCACGTTTATACGGGGAGAATCAGCGCAAGCCATGGATGCCGACACCATTGAAAACCAGGCCAATCAGTGGATCGCCGCCGACTTGCCACGCCATATGGGGCTCGAAGACGGCACCCGTGAAGTCGGCTTCGGCGACCTGCCGGCTTACGCCTGCGGCGGTACTCACGTGCAGGCCCTGAGAGAAGTGGGCAAGGTGACAATCCTCGCCCTGGCCGAGAAAAAAGGCGTGCTGTCGGTGCGCTACAGCATTGACTGAACCGCTTCCTGTCAACGACAGGCAACAGCGCCGAGGACCGACGGAGGGCTGCGGTACATCCAGGCGCACCATGAACCCTTACCTATAAAAAACGCACAAACAAAAACGCCGCTCATTACTGAGCGGCGTTTTTGTTAAATATGGAGCGGGAAACGAGACTCGAACTCGCGACCCCGACCTTGGCAAGGTCGTGCTCTACCAACTGAGCTATTCCCGCAATGGCGTCCCCTAGGGGACTCGAACCCCTGTTACCGCCGTGAAAGGGCGGTGTCCTAGGCCACTAGACGAAGGGGACACGCGTACAACATTCACTACTCAACTGCGCTTTGCTGTGTGCTTTACGCTGTAAGTGGCGCGCATTGTATGGATGGACTTGGATGTCGTCAACCCCCAAGGATAAATTTATTTAAATCAATGACTTCGCGGCCCTATACCGGCCCTGTCGGGCATTTTTGCCGCCCAGGGTTTGGCGCCTATATTCTGGCGCCCGACAAGACGCTATAGTTCGCACCAACAAATGATGGCAATGTGCATCCATACAGGCACCACTTACTTATATAGAGGAAAGGACTGACTCAGCTCGTCGATCACTCCTATCCGCCACATGCACCAATCACTACACTTCAACACACATCCAATAAAGAGGTCACACCGGTGACACCACTCATGATCACCCTGCTGGTAATAGCCGGGATCGTAATACTGATCGCCATTGGCTACATGAACCACGTGGTGGAAAACAACAAGCTGGAAAAGGCCCGGACCCAGATCGAGCTCAATGACCGTCTGCGGCGCTGTGGCGAAATCACCGAGACCTTTCCTGGCCAATTGATGACCCCGGCGCTCAAGCTGTTACTGACCCGCCTGGAACTGAACGCCAATCAACGCCTGCTGCACCTGAGTAAATCCAGCGCCGCCCTCAAGGCACGCATTGCGGAACTGAACGCGCTGGTGGCTCAGGGCGAATCGATTCCGGTGAATAACCCGCCAGGGCCGATTCAGACCGAGGCCAAGGCCAAGGACGTGCGCTTCCTGCTGGAAGCTCTGCACGGCCAAGTCACGCGCGCAGCCCAGGACGGCTTTTTGCCGACCAATGAGGCCAAGCACTGGATCAAGGAAATTCGCCACATCCTGGTGCTGCTGCACATTGAGTTCTTCAACAACCTCGGCCAGCAGGCCTTGCAACAGGCCCAACCGGGTCAGGCGCGCTTGGCGTTTGAACGCGGAGTCCAGTATCTGCGCAAGCAGCCTGAGCCTGCCATCTACAGCCAACAACTGCAGTCCCTGGAAAAGCAACTGGCCCGCGCCAACTCTATGGTGCTGACCAACATCCAGCCCGCCGAAGATGAGGTCAATGAGTTGACCGAAGGCTTGAAAGTCGTGGATGCCGATGCAGACTGGAAGAAGAAGGCGATTTACGACTGACACCCTCCCTGATCGCTGTGCCCGCGCAGCGATCAAAGGCGGAAGTGCCCGACCATCCCCTTGAGTTCTGCCCCCAAGTGCGCCAGCTCAATGCTCGACGCGGCATTGCCCTGCATGCTCAATGCCGATTGATCGGCACTGGCACGAATGCTGGTGACGCTGCGATTGATCTCTTCGGCCACCGAGCTTTGCTCCTCAGCCGCCGCCGCGATCTGTTGGTTCATCTGCTGAATCAACGACACCGCTGCCGCAATACTGCCCAGGGCACTTTCCGTTTCGAGGGCGTCGCTCACGGCCAGCTTGACCAACTCACCGCTCTGCTTGATTTGCTGCACCGAAGACTGCGCCGCGCTGCGTAATGTACTTACCAGCCGCTCGATTTCTTCGGTCGATTGCTGGGTCCGCTTGGCCAACGCCCGAACCTCATCGGCCACTACTGCAAATCCGCGCCCTTGCTCGCCTGCCCGTGCAGCTTCGATGGCCGCATTGAGCGCCAGCAAATTAGTTTGTTCGGCCACGCTTTTGATCACACCCAGCACAGTGCCGATGTTCTGGATTTCTGCACTCAAGCTCTCGATGCTGGTACTTGCGGACGTCGCAGAATTGGCCAGCAGCTCGATGCGCTGCAGACTCTGGCGCACCACTCGCTGACCACTGTCAACCTTATCGTCGGCTGTCTGCGCCGCCTGGGCCGCCTCCTCGGCGTTGCGCGCGACGTCGTGCACCGTGGCAGTCATTTGGTTCATCGCCGTGGCGACTTGTTCGGTTTCTTCTTTCTGGCTGCTGACTTCGATATTGGTCTGCTCGGTCACGCTGGACAGCGAATGGGCAGAACTGGCCAATTGCTCGATACCGGCCTGCAAGCCGCTGACCATGCTGCTCAAACCATTGCCCATCTGCTGCATCGCTAGCATGAGCTGGCCGATCTCATCGCGGCGGCTCACTTCCATGCGACCGCTGAGATCCCCTGCGGCAATTTGCTGGGCGACGGCGATCACGCTGCGCAACGGCGCGACGATCAACCGGGTGATCACCCACGCGGCAATCAGCCCCACCAGCAAGGCCAGGGCCGAAGAACCGATGATCAGCAACGCGCTTTTCTTTAGTTGCCCCTGCATCGATTGATCTTCGGCGTCGTAGGCCTGGTTGACCCGTGATACCACCTGGTCGGCGCGCTCATGCAGTTGCTGGTACACCACTTTTTCCTGGGTCAGCAGGACGGTGTATTCCCCGAGTTTTTCGCTGAAGGCGGCGATATGCCCAGCCACTTCATTGAGCACCGTTTGATAACCGGGGTCCTTGACCGTGGTTTTCAGTTGCTCGGCCTGGGCCAAGGCCTGGTCGGCCTGCTCGATCTTACCTTGCCCGGCATTCTCCTCATCGCCCTTGCGGCTTTGATCCAGGCGCACATGCGCTTCGTTCATGGCTTGCAACATCAAGCGCGAGACCTGGCCGACTTGACCCGCCTGCTCGATAAAATCGGCGCCCTCCTTGCCCTGGCTTTCCTTTAGGCCATAAGCGCCATCATCGGCCAGCCCGGCCTGCAGCACATCGAGGTTATTGGAGACGCTGGAGACGGACCAACTGGCCATTTCCAGCGCCAGGTCCTTGGCCTGGGTCAGTTCGACAAACTCGTCAAACGCCTTGCGATAGGCACCCAGAGCCTGCTCCACGTCAGTCATTACCGGCACATTGGCGGCAGACTGCTCCTTGAGAATCTGCGCCTGGGCCAACAACGCATCGACGCTTTCATGCAAGGCGTCAACGGACTTGGGGTCGGCGTGCAGTGCGTAGTCCTGCTCGATCAGGCGCACCTTCAACAGGCCACTGTTGAGCGAGGACATGGCCTTAAGGCCTTCGAACCGCTGCCCGATGGTTTGCAGGGACCACACCCCAATGGCAGCCACCAAGGCCGTCAGCAGCAGCACCAAGGCAAACCCCAGGCCCAGTTTCCTTGCCATACCGAGGTTGGCAAAACGTCGTTGCACGGCCGAAATCATTGCACTGAATCCTCTTGGAGTGGCGAATGCCATCAAGCCCACTGTCCATACAGCGAGATTCGCAACGAGAGGCCCCGGTGCACAAGACGTTGGCGCCGGAATAATGGCAAAAAGCTACATTCCCGTCGTTTTCAGAATGGTGGAGGTCGATCCTGCAGGGCCCATGGCCTTGAACAGCGCCAGGGCACATTGATCAGAAGCATAGGCCACATTGATGCGCAGCCAGTCGCTGTTTTCTCCCGTCGGGCTGAACAACGTCCCTGGTGAAAGCAACACCCTTAATTTGCGGGCCCGCGCCTCCAGCATGGACCTGTCGCTTGTGCCCGGCCTGGCCCAGAGGAACATCCCTCCCGCCGGCACGGCAAAGACCTCCCACTCCTCATCCTCCAGCACCTGCAAGGTCATCGCCATTCCCGTGCCCAATCGTCGACGCAGGCGCTGTAGCCACTTGCGGTAGGTACCATTGGCCAGAAGGCTGGCCACCACCGCCTCGGCGAACCGCGAGGTGCCGATGCCGGTCAGGGTTTTGACCTTGAGCAGTTGAACAATGATCGCCGCGCTGGCGGTGAGATACCCCACCCGCAGGGCGCTGCTCAGGGTCTTGGAAAAACTTGAGACATAGATGACCCGGCCCTCATGAGGCAACGCCGAGAGCCGGGTGCAGCTGGCATGTTGCAGATCGCCGTAGACATCCTCCTCAATGATGAAGAAGTCCCGAACATGGGCCAGATGCAGCAAGCGCTCAGCTACTGCCTGGGAAAGGCTGGTACCGGTCGGGTTGTGATAAAGGCTGGTGATGAACAGGCACTTGGGACGATGATCAAGCAACAACGCTTCCAGTGCCGGGATATCCGGGCCGCTGCGGGTCCTGGGGACCTCCAGCAGTTTGACGCCATGGAACGCCAGCATGCGATACAGGTTGCCGTGTCCCGGTTTTTCAATCACCACGGTGTCGCCAGCCTTGAGCAGCGTGCGTATCAACAGATCCTGGGCATGGCTGGCGCCGTGGGTGGTCAGGATGCGGTCGGCGCTGGTGACCACCTGAATGTGAGCCAGACGCTTGAGCAGTTGTTCACGCAACGCCGGCAAGCCGAGGGGCGTGCTGTAGTTGAACACCCCGGCGGTGTCGGTGCGAGCGACTTCACGAATCGCATAACTGATGTCATCGCTCTCGCGCCAGGTGTCGGGCAGCCAGCCGCATCCCAGTTTCAGCTCACCCAGTTGGTTATCGGTAAAGCGCCCCCAACCCAGCTCCGCCCCCTCATACCATTGGCTCTCGCCCCTGAGGCTGCCGGCGGCAGGTTGCTGGGCGACGAAAAACCCGAACCGTGCCTTGAGGCCAGCAACCCTTCGGCCACCATTCGTTCGAATGCCTCGACCACGCTGGATTGGCTGAGCAGGTTGTCATGAGCCAGCTTCCGTATGGAGGGCAAGCGTGTCCCGGGGCTCACTGCGCTCTCGCGAATCCACACGGCCACCGCACTGACGATTTGCTGCACTACTGGTACAAGGGCTTGTCGATCGATCCCTAAATCCATGAGCCACTCACTTCACTGTTTGTCATTCAACCCAAAACAGTTAAGCACAGAAGCTTGCGAGCGCCCCATCCAGCGACTCATTAACACTTTGATTTTATTGAATTATTTATCTATCGAAACACATCTTGACGAGGCATCTTGCCATCTACGGAAAAGTCTCACAGCACCCTAAATGACGTTCTGAGCAGCAAGCGCCATCTGATTCCTAAATGGCAGTCGCACCACCGTCGACTGCGAGCGCCTGACCTGTGGTGAACGCAGCACCGTCGCTGCACAAATAGAGGACCGCACTGGCGATTTCCTCGACCGTACCGATACGCCCGACCGGATGCATGGCCGCCGCAAACTCGGCTTTTCTCGGGTCGGCTTCATAGGCGCGGCGAAACATGTCAGTGTCAATCACTGCCGGGCACACGGCATTGACGCGAATTTTCTTCTTCGCATACTCAATCGCTGCCGATTTGGTCAGCCCAATCACCGCGTGCTTGGAAGCTGCATAGATACTCATCTTTGGCGCCGCACCCAACCCGGCAACCGAGGCCGTGTTGACGATCGCCCCGCCGCCCTGGGCCAAGAGCAGAGGTAACTGGTATTTCATGCACAACCACACGCCCTTGACGTTGACGTTCATGATGGCATCGAACTCATCCAGGCTGCCGTCGGCCAGCTTGCCTTTTTCAATCTCGATACCGGCGTTGTTGAAGGCGTAATCCAACCGACCATAGGTAGCCATAGCCTGCTGCATAAGCTGCTGCACGTCAGCTTCCAGGGTGACGTTGCAACGCACGAAGACCGCTTCGCCTCCGGCCTGGTGGATCAGCGCGACCGTGCCCTCGCCGCCCGCCGCGTCCAGATCGGCGACCACCACTTTCAAGCCTTCTGCGGCAAAAGCCAGGGCCGTAGCGCGGCCTATACCCGCAGCCGCACCGGTCACAAGGGCGACCTGGCCGGAAAATATCATGCTCATGGTGATGTCCTTAGATGAATACCTGTTGGCCCAGTCTAGTCAGTGGCAGCAACCGCGCGTCAGCACTATCAGAAGGCCGGTTATGTACTCATGAGTGGTAGTGATAAGCCAGCATGGATCACTATCAGCGCAGTGTATCTACGGCCATTCGCACCCTCGGCACCGCTTGCCCCTCAGGCCGAGAGGGTCTATCAATCAAGGTTCATTTATTGAGAGTCCCTGCCATGACTGCCCAGACCAACCGCCAATTTCTGCTCGCCAAACGTCCGGTCGGCGCGGCCACCCGGGAAACCTTTACTTACCAGGAAGTGCCGGTGGGTACTCCTGTGGACGGCCAGGTTCTGGTGCGCAATGAATACCTGTCCCTCGACCCGGCCATGCGCGGCTGGATGAACGAAGGCAAATCCTACATTCCACCGGTAGGCATCGGCGAAGTAATGCGGGCACTGGGCGTCGGCAAGGTCATCGCCTCGAACAATCCGAAATTCGCCGTCGGGGACTACGTCAACGGCGCCTTGGGTGTACAGGATTACTTCCTGGGAGAGCCCCGTGGTTTCTACAAGGTCGACCCAAAACTGGCACCGCTGCCACGTTATCTGTCAGCGTTGGGCATGACCGGCATGACCGCCTACTTCGCCCTGCTCGACACCGGTGCGCCCAAGGCCGGGGAGACCGTGGTCATTTCCGGTGCGGCCGGTGCGGTCGGCAGCATTGCCGGGCAAATCGCCAAGATCAAAGGTTGCCGCGTGGTGGGGATTGCCGGCGGTGCAGACAAGTGCAAATTCCTGGTGGATGAACTGGGCTTCGACGCCGCCATCGACTACAAAAACGAAGACGTCCACGCCGGACTCAAACGCGAATGCCCGAAAGGTGTGGACGTGTACTTCGACAACGTCGGCGGCGACATTCTCGACGCAGTACTGAGCCGCCTGGCGTTGAAAGCACGGGTGGTGATCTGTGGCGCCATCAGCCAGTACAACAATAAAGAGGCCGTGAAAGGGCCAGCCAACTACCTGTCATTGCTAGTCAATCGGGCGCGTATGGAAGGTTTTGTGGTGATGGATCATGCGGCGAACTTTGCCGCCGCTGGGCAGGAGATGGCCGGCTGGATGGCGCAGGGCAAGCTCAAGAGCAAGGAAGATATCGTCGAAGGGCTGGAGACGTTCCCTGAAACGTTGATGAAATTGTTCAACGGGGAGAACTTTGGGAAGTTGGTGCTGAAGGTCAACTGATACACCGCCCCAACCCTGTGGGCATGGTCAGTGTGGGAGCTTGACTTGTCGGATCGCCGCATCGCGGCGATAGCATCGCCTAGGTGTTACTGAAAGACCGGGTCGCCTGCATCGCGGGCAAGCCCGGCTCCCACATTGACCGAGCCCTCCTTGAGATCGAGTGAATCAGGCGATCTCGGCCACCACCGCCGCCAGGGCCTTGGCTGGGTCGGCCGCCTGGCTGATTGGGCGACCGATCACCAGGTAATCGGAGCCGGCATCCAGCGCCTGACGTGGGGTCAGGATACGGCGCTGGTCGTCCTGGGCGCTGCCCGCTGGGCGAATCCCTGGAGTGACCAATTGCAGCGATGGGTGGGCGGCTTTCAACGCCTGGGCTTCCAGTGCCGAGCAAACCAGACCGTCCAGACCCGCTTTTTGTGCCAATGCAGCCAGGCGCAGCACTTGCTCCTGTGGCTCGATATCCAGGCCGATCCCGGCCAGGTCTTCACGCTCCATGCTGGTCAGTACGGTCACGCCGATCAACAGCGGCTTGGGACCGCTGCGCTGATCCAGCACTTCACGGCAGGCGGCCATCATGCGCAGGCCGCCGGAGCAGTGCACATTGACCATCCACACACCCATTTCGGCGGCGGCCTTGACCGCCATGGCGGTGGTGTTGGGGATGTCGTGGAATTTAAGGTCCAGGAACACCTCAAAACCTTTGTCACGCAGAGTACCGACGATTTCCGCGGCGCAACTGGTGAACAGTTCCTTGCCGACCTTGACCCGGCAAAGCTTGGGGTCCAACTGGTCAGCCAGCTTCAGTGCGGCGTCACGGGTGGGGTAATCCAGGGCGACGATGATAGGAGTCTGGCAGACGGACATTGGAATGGGCTCTCAGGCAAGTCGAAATCGGCGCGGATTGTAGCGCAAGTAGCGCCTTTGCGGGATCCGATGATCGGTAAATCCTCAGGTTGCGCGCATTGATGGGCAATATTATCGGTCGTCGGGAATATATTTCAAAGCTGATACATTCATGACATGCCTGCAACACCCCCGCAGCTTAGCCTCCCTCGCAAGACCCGAAAGTCCAGCACTTCCAGCCATCGGGCTGGGCGCCTATGCTGAACGCAACAACCTAGCCGCCGTCTCTGCGCGTGGCGGCCAACCAGGCAGATGATCGCACCATGCATACCCCTTCCGTTCTGCTGAATAACGAGCAAAAAGGCGCGGTTCCCGCTGATGAAAAACGCTGGAACACCCGCGCGCTGATCGTCGACGACGATGTGCCGATCCGCGAACTGCTGATCGATTACCTGGCGCGCTTCAATATTCTCGCCAGCGGCGTGACCGACGGCACTGCCATGCGCCAGGCCATGCAAGCCGAAACCTTCGACGTGGTGGTACTCGACCTGATGCTGCCCGGCGAAGACGGCTTGTCGCTGTGCCGCTGGCTGCGGGCCGAGTCAGACATCCCGATCCTAATGCTCACCGCCCGTTGTGAACCCACCGACCGCATCATCGGCCTGGAACTGGGGGCCGACGATTACATGTCCAAGCCCTTCGAACCCCGGGAGCTGGTGGCGCGCATCCAGACCATCCTGCGCCGGGTACGCGATGACCGCACTGAACAGCGGGCCAATATCCGTTTCGACAACTGGCGACTCAACAGCGTGCTGCGCCAACTGGTGGCCGATGACGGCCTGGTGGTGCCGCTGTCCAACGCCGAGTTTCGCTTGCTGTGGGTATTCATCGAACGCCCGCGCCGGGTATTGAGCCGCGAGCAACTGCTGGATGCGGCCCGTGGTCGCTCCATCGAAGCCTTTGATCGCAGCATCGACCTGCTAGTCTCGCGCTTGCGGCAAAAACTGGGCGATGACCCCAAAGCCCCGCAATTGATCAAGACCGTGCGCGGCGAAGGCTACCTGTTCGACGCCCGGGATATCGGCTGATGCGCAACGCCTTCAACACCCTGTTCGGCCGGTTGTTCGGTGTGTTGCTGGTGGCCATCGTACTGGCCCATGTGCTCGCCATCTTCTGGTTTCACCACTATGGCCAGCCTCCGCCGCCGCCAGAGTCAGCCGAGGTGACGCTGGAACAAGCAGACGGCACGACGCCAACCCTGCTGCGCAAGCACCCTACGCGTCCCTGGTTCGGCGGCCCGCTGGTGCCGCTGACCTTTCAGTTTATCTCTCTGATCATCGCGGCCTGGTACGGCGCCAAGCTGCTCAGCCGGCCGATCCAGCGCTTGAGCGCGGCGGCCGAGCGCTTGAGCCTTGATCTGAACAGCCCGCCACTGAGCGAATCCGGCCCTCGGGAAGCCCGACAAGCGGCGTCGACGTTTAACATGATGCAAAAACGTATCCGCGAGCAGGTCAGCCAACGGGCACGCATGCTTGGCGCCGTCTCCCACGACCTGCGCACCCCGCTATCACGGCTCAAGCTGCGCCTGGAACAGGTCGAGGACACAAAGTTGCAGGGCCAGATGCGCCAGGACCTGAACGACATGATCGGCATGCTCGACGCCACCCTCAGCTACCTGCACGAACAACGCACCGGCGAAAGCCGACAGTGGCTGGACGTCCAGGCGCTGGTGCAGTCGCTCAGCGAAAACGCCCAGGACCAGGGCTCGGACGTTCAATGCAGCGGTGAATCCGTGCCGTTGCAGGTGCAGCCGATGGCCCTGCGCTCATGCCTGAATAATCTGCTGGATAACGCGCTGCGCTATGCCGGCACTGCCCGCATCGAGCTGACGGACAGTCCCCAGGCGCTGGTGATCAGAGTGATCGACCATGGGCCGGGAATTGCCACTGACAAGCGCGAAGCAGTGTTTGAACCGTTTTATCGCCTGGAAGGCTCGCGCAACCGCAACTCCGGCGGCGTAGGGCTGGGGATGACCATCGCCAAGGAAGCGGTGGAGCGGCTCGGTGGAAAGCTGGGCCTGGAAGAGACGCCAGGCGGTGGGCTGACGGCGGTGATGTGGTTGCCCCGCGCCTGATCATTCACCATCAGGCTGACCAAGCTTGTCTTCCCGCCGCGCCTGAGCCTGCGTCGTACTCCAATCGGTCAATAGGCTATAAGCCACCGCCAACAACGTCGGCCCGATAAACAAACCGATAAAGCCGAACGCAATCAACCCGCCGAACACCCCCAGCAGCACGATCACCAATGGCAGGTTGCCGCCGCGGCTGATCAGGTACGGCTTAAGCACGTTGTCGACGCCGCTGATGATAAAAGTGCCCCAAACACCGAGGAATACCGCGTAGGTGTAATCGCCCTTCCAGGCCAGCCAGGCCGTGGCCGGAATCCACACCAGCGGCGGGCCCATGGGGATCAGGCTGAGCAGGAAGGTGACGACCCCCAGCACCAGCGCCCCGGGTACACCTGCGATCATGAAGCCGATCAGTGCCAGCACCGCCTGAGCCGCAGCGGTGCCGATCACGCCGTTGACCACCCGCTGCACCGTACCCGCCACCAATTCGATGTAGTAACCGGCGCGGTCGCCGATCAGGCGCTCCAGCAAGCGATGGATGAACATTGCCAGCCGTGGCCCATCGCGGTAGAAAAAGAACACGAACACCAGGCTCAGGGTCAGCTCCAGTATCCCGCCGCCAATCTGCGCACTGCGGGCCAGCAGCCAGTTGCCGACCTGCCCCAGGTACGGTTTGAGGGTCACCATCAAGGCAGCGCCCTGCTGGTCGATGCTGTCCCACAGGCCCACCAGCCGCTCGCCGACAAAGGGAAGTGAGCCCAGCCAGGTTGGCGCTTCGGGCAAGCCGTCGACCTGGATGTCCTTGATAAGCACCACGGCATCACGCACATGGTCGGCCAGGTTGAATCCCAGCCAAACCAGAGGCACAGCGACCAGCAGCATCCAGCCCAGCGTCAGGACCCCGGCAGCCAGGGATTCTCGGCCCTTCAGCCAGCGGGTCAGCAGGCGCATCAACGGCCAACTGGCAAAGGCCAGCACCGCGCCCCAGAACAGCGCCGACCAGAACGGCGCCATCACCCAGAAGCTGGCACCAAACAGCACCAGGAGCAGGATCTGCACCAGCAGGCGATCGTTGTTGAGCATGTGGTTTCTCGAAAAGAAGTCTGTAAGAGGAGAGCTTAGGCGAACGGCGCGGGTCCGTTCGCCCTGAAACGGTCAGCGCAGCAATTGCAGGTGCAGGCCCTTGGCCTCGGCGGTCCCGGTTTCCATCCGCGCGGCACGCACGCCCTTGTCGATCAAGCCCTGACGCCAGGCTTCGGCATTGGGGCCTGTCAGACTGACCCGCAAGGTGGCGTCCAGGTTCAATCCACGGGAAATCAAGGTCAGCCACGTGGCGTCAAGATCGGCCCCCAGAGCGGGAAAGTCCAGCTCGCCCGTACTTTTAAGCTCGCGCAACAAGGTTGCCGAGGTCGGCAGCAAATCTCCCAATGGCGCACTGGCGTCGAGTTGCTCGACATGCAGATAGGCCCGACGATTGCCACGGGTGATGCCATACAGCGCCACCAGGGAGTTGTCCTGGGGGGCCGCCAGGCGTAGCAGCAGATATTCCTGCTGGCTGTCGGCGCCGACCAGCTTCGCATTGCCGAAGACCTCATTGGCCCACAGGCTGCTTTCCCCGCAATCACGTGCCTGGCACCAAAACAGCAACTGCGCGCCCTGCTCCTGCAACGCTTCGCGCGTCGCGGTGAAGGCGGCACTGGAGGTGTGTTCGGCGGGCAACTCATAAGTGATGGCGGTGGCCTGGCCGCGAGCAGTGGCCTGGCCTTCGTAGCGCAACTGGCCGCTGATCTTGCGGATCGAACCCATCGGGTAGATGCGTTCCTTCTCTTGCGCCGGGCGGTAATCGACGATCTGTGCATCGGCCTGACGGGCCACGGCTGGCAAATCCTGGCTTCCTGGCAAGTCGGCAGCGAACACCAGCGGGCTGAAACAGCACAGACCCAAAATACGGATAAATCCTTTCGGCATACTCATCGGCTCAGCAAGCCCTGGCCATTCGGGGTCGCTGCGGTGTTGAAATCGTTCATGGTTGACTCCCTTTCAATCCGCCCAGCCTCGGCAGTTGCCCCCGCCAAGTCAAGGCATGGTGAAGAACCGATTGAAACAGTCTGCAACAAGGGCAGCTCCGGATGCGTCGTTCAAGTGCAAATGATGGCCTCCGGGCAACCGCGCCACATTGAACGGAAGCTGGGAAAACAGTTCGGGATGTTTCGCCAGCATGCCGTCTTCGGCGACCACCAACTGTGTAGGACAGGCGACTCTGCGCACGAACGCCATGGCCTGTTCTTCCGTCAGGCGCATCGGCGAAGCCAGGGTCAAGCGGCTGTCGCTGCGCCAGGTATAACCACCCGGCACCGGCATCAGCCCCCGCTGGGCCAGGAGTTCTGCGGCTTCACGGCTGACCGCCACCACGCCTTTCATCCGCGCTTCGATGGCACGATCAAGGGTGCTGTACACCGGTTTGCGCTTGTCTTGCAGGTTCAACTGCGCCTGCAACGCCATTCCCAGGCGCTCGGCGGCATTCTCGCCGGTGGCGGTCGGCGGGATCACGCCGTCGATCAACCCCAGGTGCGTCACACGCTCGGGCAAGGCGCCGGCCAACACCAGGGAAACGATGGCGCCAAGGGAGTGGCCAAGTAATGCAAAACGTTTCCAGCCCAGTTGTTCGGCCACTTGCAGCACATCGTGGACATAGTCCCACAAGGCATAACCGGCCCCCGCCGGCCGATGGGCCGAGTGACCGTGGCCGGCCATGTCCAGGGCAATGATGCGCAAGCCACTGAGTTGGGGGGCCAGGCGGGCGAAGCTGTTGGCGTTGTCCAGCCAGCCATGCAGGGCGATAACCGGCAGACCGTCTTCAGGCCCGAACAAATGCGCGGCCAGCTCAATATGCGGCAGGCTGAGGCGAACCTCTTCGACGGGTGTGGTCATGCGCAACTGCGCTCGCGTTGGCGGGTTTCCCAGCGGGCAAACAGGTTCTTGATCAAGGTCGCGGTGTCCTGGGGGCGCTCAAGGGGAAACATGTGGCCGCCGGGCATGGTCAGCATCTCGCCCATGGGCAGACGTGCCACACCACTGGCATGGTGGCGCATGACTACCCGGCTCTGCCGGCCGCGCACCACCGCCAGCGGCACTTTTAATTGCCGGGTCTGCCCGGGACTGGTGTGGGGCACTCCGCGGTAGATGCTGATCTCGGTAGCGGGGTCAAAACACAGGCGCAGGCGGTCGCCCACCTGGTGCAAACCATGTTGCAGATAGGCTTCCAGGCATTCAGGGTCAAAGCCGCGAAACAGGGTCTTGCCGGAAAAGTAACTGCGGGCGGCGTCGAGGTCGGCGAACTCTTCGCGCCGACCCAGGGTACGACCGGCCGGAGTCAAGCGGTCGATAAAGCCAAAACGCTTGGCCGCGCGAATTACCCAGCGGTCGGCCAGGGTCAGCACCGGCGAGTCCAGCATCACCACCCCGCGATACAGCTGCGGGCAGCGCATGGCGGCGTGCAGGTGCAGCACGCCACCCAGGGAGTGGCCCACGCCCCACACAGGCTCCGGTTGCTGTTCGAGGTGGTGGATCAACTCGTCCACCAGGTTCTGCCAGTTGTCGTCCACCGGAAACCTGGGGTCATGACCGTGCTGCGGCAAATGTGCGACGACGTACTCCGGGGCCAGGGCGGCAAACAACTTGCCGTAGGTCGCCGAAGGAAAGCCATTGGCGTGAGCAAAAAACACGTGCTGCGACATACCGGTTCCATCACTAAAAACAGAGGTTGATTGTCACCATGCGCGGCACCGACAGCAATGACTGTAACTGCCAGGAATGATGACACTCATGCTACGCCTATCGAGCCGGCGGACTCTCGCCCAAAGGCACCACCGCCATCGTCAGGCGCGATACACAACTGGTCTTGCCTTCATCGCTGGTCAGGCGAATGTCCCAGACATGGGTAGTGCGACCGATATGGATAGCCTTGGCCACCGCCGTGACACGCCCGGAACGCAGGCCCCGCAGGTGGTTGGCGTTGATTTCCAGGCCCACGCAATAGAACTTGCTGGCGTCGATGCACAGGTAGCTGGCCATGGAGCCCACGGTTTCCGCCAGCACCACCGAGGCACCGCCGTGCAGCAGGCCATAAGGCTGATGGGTGCGGTGATCGATCACCATGCTGGCGGTCAGGGATTGATCGTCAAACGCTTCGAAGCGAATATCCAGCACTTCACCGATGGTGTTTTTCTGGATGCCATTCAATTGCTCGATATTGGGAAGGGTGCGCCACAGGCTCATTAACGTGTCCTTATTGATTTTATGAGTGCTCAATCCTGCCACAGCACCGCCTCGGAACGCTCGCTCCAGGCCTGGAACTGTGACCCGTACTTTGATTCGATCACATTGCGCTTGATCTTCAGGGTGGGGGTCAGAAAACCGTTTTCCACTGCCCAACTGTCTTTCACCACCACCAGTCGATGCAAGCGCTCATGTTTATCCAGGACTTGGTTGACCTCCTCCAGCAGGCGCTCCAGGCTGCCTTGCAAGGCATGACGTGCAGCACCGGCCGCCTCTTGCACGCCCACCGCCGATAACACACACAGACCCATCGGGGCAGCCATACCATCACCCACGACGCACACCTGCTCGATCCGCCCATGCTCCGCCAGGCGGTTTTCAATGGGCGCTGGCGCCACGTATTTGCCCTTGCTGGTCTTGAATATTTCCTTGAGGCGCCCGGTGAGCCGCAAACGGCCTTCACCATCCTGCTCGCCCTTGTCGCTAGTACGCAGGAAACCGTCCTCGGTAATCGTCTCGGCCGTTTTGACCGGGTCCTTGAAGTAACCGAGCATGGTCGCACCGCTGCGCACCTGGACTTCCCCGGCGGGATCAATGCGCACCTCAACCTGCGGACACGGCAGGCCAATCCAGCCGATTTTCTGTTGGCCGGGACGACAGACATGGGAGTAGCCGCAGCCTTCGGTCATGCCGTAGACCTCCAGTACATCCAGGCCCAGGCGCCGGTACCAGCGCAGCAACGCCTCGGGCACCGGTGCTGCCCCGCAAAGCGCGACACGCACCGCGTCCAGCCCCAGCCCGACGAGCACCTTGTGGCCCACGTGCTTGCCGATAAACGGTAGGCTCAACAACCGCTCCAGGCGCTTTTCCGGGATTTTGCTGTAGACGCCCATCTGGAATTTGGTCCAGATCCGTGGCACACCGAATAAAGCCGTCGGCCGGGCCCGCTGCAGATCCGTAAGAAAAGTGTCGAGGCTTTCGGCGAAAAATACCGTCTGCCCGGTGTAGATCGAGGCCATCTCGACAAACATTCGCTCTGCCAC
The DNA here is from genome assembly GCF_040310325.1 of Pseudomonas sp. HY7a-MNA-CIBAN-0227. Lineage (NCBI taxonomy): Bacteria > Pseudomonadati > Pseudomonadota > Gammaproteobacteria > Pseudomonadales > Pseudomonadaceae > Pseudomonas > Pseudomonas sp. HY7a-MNA-CIBAN-0227. Next base: position 31,763 of record NZ_JBEOPT010000009.1, read on the forward strand.
ATGGCACAGCGGCAAGTAGGACAGCAGGCGATCGCCCTCCCCCAGGCCGAACAATTGGGTACCGCGCACGGCGGCAAATCCCAGCGCGGCAAAACTGTGCATCACGCCCTTGGGCAGCCCAGTGGTGCCGGAGGTGTAGATAATGGTGGCCAAATCAGACGCCGCAGGCGCCGGGTCGTCCTGGATCGGTGAACAGCCCTGCAGGTCGGCCCAGGTGTAATCAAAGTCACCCTCGGGGCACAACGGCAGACTGATGGTGGGCAAGCCAGCCTTGAAGCCGCAGGCCATGGCCGGCCAGTCGTCCAGTTTGCCGATAAACGCCAGGGCCGCCTCGGAATGCTCCAGGACATGGGCGACGGAATCAGCAGTGAGGTTGGGATACAGCGGCACCGAAACATGCCCGGCCATCCAGATCGCCAGGTCGGCGATGATCCAGTGGGCGCAGTTTTTCGAGATCAGGGCAATATGCGAACCCTGGGGCAGTTCACGCGAACGCAACCAGTGCGCGGCGCAGCGGGCCTGATGGCCGACCTCGCCCCAGGTGAGGGTCTGCACTTGACCGCCGCCGATGGGCTGGACCAGAAACCGTTGGCGCGGATGGCGCGCTTCACGTTCGAAGAAGACCTGCAGCGGCAAACGAAAAGCGACAGACATGGGACGCGCTCCTGTGTGTTCCGACGATAGCCAACCAAGCACTTGCTTGGTTGACTATATATCACACACAAATGGAGCGCGATGGGTCAGGGATTCTTGACGCTATTGAGGCTCATCAACCCCGCCAACGGGAAATCCCCTTCCAGCTCCGCCAGGCTCGCGGTGCTCATGGGATGCGGCTGGCGCAGGTGCCCATGTTGCAAGAAGCTGATCAAACTCCCCACCAACGGCTGGTGACTGACCAACAGCACATTGTCATCGGTGTCGAGCTTATCCAGCACCTGAAGCGGACTGCAATCGGGGGTCAACCAGGGCTCCGTGCGTACTCCCGGCTCAAATCCCAACGCCTCACGCACCAATTGCGCCGTCTGCTGCGCCCGTACATAAGGGCTGGCAATGATGGCTTTGATCGGTTGGCCGATCAGATGGGCCGCACTGCGCAATACTTCTTCGCGGCCATGGGCGGTCAGGTTGCGCTCGGCATCACTGCGGGCATGACTCTCGGCTTCACCGTGACGCAATACCCACACTTTCATAGCTTCGGTTCCTCATCACGCACTGGATGCGGTGCCGGCGGCACGCTGTGGGCAGCTTCGCCTTCCGGAGCACGGGGGGTTGGCCAATCGGCGAACGGCCAAGGCTTCTGCTCGCTGTGGAAGCTGCCGAAACGGCCGATCTGCGCCAGAAACTGGCTGAGGCTGTCGCCAACGTTCATCAGGCTCAGGTTCGGGGCGCCATAGACCAGGCGGTAGATCAGTTGCACCACCACCAGCGCGCCCAGGAGGAACTGCGCTACTTGCCACACCAGGGCAAACACCAGCATCCACAGGATGCGCAGGACAATGGATTCATATTTGGGTGCTGTTTTCGGATCGTTCATCGCGCGTTCCTCAGTTGAAACCACTGGTGGAAATAAAATCGACATCGGTTTTCGGCTCGGCGCGCATCAGCAGCTCGATGACCTGGTTCAAGGTGCGCCCTTCGAACAGAATCGCATGCAAACCGGCGACCAACGGCATATAGACACCAACTTCCTGGGCCTTGGCTTTCAGCACTTTCAGGGTGTTGACCCCTTCGGCCACTTCACCCAGGCGCGTTACCGCGTCTTCCAGGCTCAAACCCTGGCCCAGGGCGAAGCCGACCTGATAGTTGCGGCTTTTCGGCGACGAGCAGGTGACGATCAGGTCACCCACGCCGGCCAACCCCAGGAATGTCATCGGGTTGGCACCCTGATTGACCGCAAAACGGGTCATTTCCGCCAGAGCACGGGTAATCAGCATGCTCTTGGTGTTTTCCCCCATGCCCAGCGCCACGGCCATACCGGCAATAATCGCGTAGACGTTTTTCAGCGCCCCGCCCAACTCCACGCCAAAACGATCGGCACTGGCGTAGACGCGAAAGGTGCGGCCATGCAGCACTTTCTGGACCCGCTCACACAGTTCCTCGTCCTCGCTGGCGACCACCGTTGCGGTCAGCGCGTGCTCGGCTACTTCCCGCGCCAGATTCGGCCCGGACAGCACACCGATACGCGCTTGAGGGGCGATCTCTTCGAGGATTTCGCTCATCAGCTTGAAGGTGTGGGCCTCAATGCCTTTGGTCAGGCTGACCAGCAGCTTGCCGGCCAGGCGCTCGGCGTGGGGCGCCAGCACCGAACGCAAGGCGCTGGACGGCAGGGCGATGAAGCATAAGTCGCACGCGTCCAGAGTCGCCAGCAGGTCGGTGACCGGCGTGACAGCGGGATGAATCTTGATGCCTTTGAGGTAACGAGGGTTTTCCCGGTTAACTCGAATGGCCTCGGCCTGCTCGGGATCACGCATCCACTGACGTACCTGATGACCGTTTTCAGCCAGCAGATTAGCCACGGCGGTACCAAAACTTCCGCCTCCCAGGACCGCAATAGGGCGCTGTTCAGTCATATGCAATCCGTTAATCCATACCAGTGGCGATGACGGCATTATACGGGCCGACCTGCTGGCGGCCAGCCCCCGTGTGATTTCCCGCGCTTGTCGGAAAAAGACCGAGTGAGGCACTGTAATTGCGATGGCAGCGACTGGCAAAAGCCCCCGCCTCAGTTAACATGGGCGGCTATTCGTAATTATCAAGGCCGTGCCGTGTATTTGGGCCCTCCTCCTCGCTCATCCTTCTTTCTGGCGCTGTTGTTCAGCACCCCGCTGCTTGCCGACGATCTTTTCCTCGACAGCCAACCGCTGCCGCAAGTCCTGACCGCCACCCGGCTCAAGCAGTCGGCTGCTGCCGTACCTGGCAGCATGACGGTGCTCGACAGCGAACTGATCAAGGCCAGCGGCGCGCGGGACATCGCCGAGCTGCTGCGGCTGGTACCGGGAATGATGGTCGGCTACACCACGGGCAACCAGGCCGCCGTCAACTATCACGGCACCAATGCCAGTGAAGCGCGGCGCATGCAGGTGCTCATCGACGGCCGCTCGGTGTACCGCGCTGGCCTGGCCACCGTGGACTGGAGCGACATCCCGGTGGCCATGGAGGATATCGAACGCATCGAAGTGTTCCGTGGGCCCAACACAGTCAGCTACGGCGCCAACGCGCTGATGGCAGTGGTCAACATCCTCACCCGCTCACCGGCCAACAGCCAGGGCACGCGGATGAAAGTCATCCGGGGCGAGCGCGGGATCAACGACTGGTACGCCAGCCAGGGCATGGGCTGGGAAACCGGCGACCTGCGACTTTCACTGTCCGGGCAACAGGACGATGGTTTTGACAGCGACCGTGTCGGCGCCGACCGCCGCGACAGCAGGCGCCTGAGTCGCTTCAGCCTGGCTGTCAGCCAGACCTTGAACCAGCAACAAAGCATCGATTGGCAATTGAGCGCCAAGGAAGGGACCAACCAGCGCCCCTACACCTACACACCCGTGTTTGACGGGATTACCGAAAACGGCACCAATTCCGACGTCACTGCCAAGGACTATGCCGGCTCGTTGCGCTGGAATTTCGATTTCAATCCCGACCACAGCCTGTATATCCAGGGCTCGGCCCAGCAATGGGATCGCCGGCAAATCTGGAAAGCCTGCGATGCCAAAGTCTCGTTCAGCCCCGAACTGACGCAACTGTGGCAGCTCAATCCCAACTATGCCGAGAAGTTGGCGCGGCATATGGACGCATTCAGCCAGAATGGCGCGCCACCGGGCAGTGCGGCCGAACAGGCCCTGGGCAACCAAGTCCTGGGTCAATGGGAAAACGGCGGCAAAGACAGCGTCTGCGGCAACATCGACCAAAGCACCAAGGAAAGCCGCTACGACCTGGAGCTGCAAGACACCCTGAGCCTGTCCGACAGCCTGCGCCTGGTCAGTGGCCTGAATTACCGCTATGACCGCGCCGACTCCGACACCTACTTTAACGGCACCCTCGACGACACCACCTGGCGCCTGTTCGGCCACCTGGAGTGGCGCGCCAGCGAGCACTGGTTGCTGCAGGGCGGCGCGATGTACGAAAACACCCACCTGAGCGGCAACTCACTGACGCCAAGGGTCGCGGTCAACTACCTGATCAACCCGCGCCACGGCTTGCGCGCCGTGTACTCCGAAGCCATCCGCTCGCCGGACATGTTCGAGAACAACGTCAACTGGAGCTACCGAGTCACCAACCTCAGTTCCCCTGCCTATGGGCAGACCTCAGGCCAGTACTTCGTCAAGACACGCGGCCCGGGTAATCTCGACAAGGAGTTGATGCGCTCCCGTGAGCTGGGCTACAACGGCTTTTTCGCCGACATCGGGCTAAACCTCGATGTGAAGCTGTTCTATGACGAAATCACCGGCATGATCAGCGAACCGTTGCGCAACAATCAGTACATTGCCAGCAACACCAACAGCTCGCGTTTTATCGGTACTGAAACTCAGCTCGACTGGCACGTAAGCACTGCCGACCGCCTACGGCTGACCTATGCTTACGTCGACGCCAGCGCCAGCAACCCGCTCGACCAGCAACAAACAGCCCGCAACAGCGGCTCGGCCGGCTGGATGCGTGAGTGGGGCGCCGGCTGGTCCAGTGCGTTGTTCTATTATGGCGACGATGCACTCAACCAATATCGCTTCCAACGGGTCGACATGCGGGTGGCCAAACGCATTGCCCTGGGCAAAGCCAACCTGGAGCTGGCCGGCATGTTGCAACAACGGCTCGATAACCAGCCCACCACCTGGCCCAACAATAACTACGACCAGCGCCACGTGCTCTACTTCAGTGCGGAGTTAGAGTTCTAGCATGAACCATGCTCAGTCACGGATGACCGCCCCCTTTTCCTCAAGTTTCTGGAGGCGTTGCCTGCTGCTTGTCAGTCTGATGTTTGCTGCCCCCGCCTGGACCGCCGAGATCCTGCTGATCGCCGCCGAAGATGGGCCCGGCGTACAGGCATTCGCCCAGGCACTCAGCCAGCAGCGCCCCGAGGACAAGGTCGACTTCAAGCCACTGAAAGACCTGCCAGCTCCCGGCCAGTTGCCCGCCAGCACCCGCCTTATCCTGCTGGACTTGCAAAGCCTGGACTGGCGTTTGCAGGACGCCCAGGGACCGCCGACTCTGGTGCTGCGCATCAGCCGCCTGCAAGCCCGACAACGCCTGGGCAATGTCCTGCCAAACAAGATCAGCCTGCTGTGGAGCGATCCACCGCTGGACCGGCAATTGCACTTGATCGCCAACATCCTGCCCCAGGCCCGGCGCATTGGTGTGCTGTATGGCAACGACAGCGAGTTCCTGCTGCGTGAACTGCGCCAGTACGCCAGCCCGCTGGGCCTGGAAATCGTCCCCCAGCACTGGGACGACATTAACGACAGCCGGCCGCTGCAAGCCTTGTTCAAAAACAGCGATGTGTTGCTGGGGCTGGACGATCCGCAGCTGTACAACCCAAAAACCGTGAAAAACCTGCTCTTGAGCAGCTACGCCAGGCAGTTGCCGCTGATCGGGCCCAACGCCGGCTTCGTTAGGGCCGGCAGCCTGGCCAGCACCTACAGCGACCAGAACGACTGGCTAAACGTCCTCGACCGCTTGCTGGACCATGCACCGTCCCGTTGGCCGCGATCGCTGTACCCGGAACACTTCAAAGTCGTGGGCAACGCGCAGGTGGCGCGCTCGCTGGGGATCGAACAGGTGAACGAAACCAACGTTGCGACCCGATTGGCCGAAGGAGAAAAACGCCCATGACGTTGCGTCGACGTTGGGACATCAACACCCGCACCCAGCTCATCACCCTGGGCCCGGCCCTGTTGCTGACGTTGCTGTTGATCAGCTTCTTCACCTTCGTGCGGATTCAGGACCTGCGCCAGGAACTGGATCACACCGGCCAACTGATCGCCAACCAACTGGCTCCGGCCACCGAGTACGGGGTGATCTCCGGCAACAACGACGTACTGGAAAGCCTGTTGCGGGCGACCCTGGCCACACCTCATGTGCGCTTCCTGGAAATCCAGGACAGCACAGAAAACATCCTGATCTACGTCGAACAACCCTCGGAAAAACACGACCGTTCGCTGACGGTGAAAGTGTTCCAGGCGCCAATACGGCTGCAACATATCCAACTGGGCAATGATTTTTTCCAGGACAGCACCGCGCAGCCCAAGGCACCACGCGCTGACTATCTGGGCCGCGTGATCGTCGGCATGTCCAACGATGCCTTCAGCCAGCGTCAACAGGAAATCCTCTTCAAGGCAGGGATTCTCGCGTTGTTCGCTTTGCTCTTCACCTTCCTGCTGGCGCGGCGCCTGGCTGCCAGCCTGTCGCAACCGATCAGTGCCATGGGCAACGCGGTCAAGGCCATCCAGCAAGGGGACTACAAAACCCCGCTGCCCATTGTCGATGACTCCGAGCTGGGCGACCTGTCGCGCCACATCAACAACCTTGCCGAAGGCCTGCACCAGGCCAGCCGTGAACAGCAGCAGGCCATGGCCCAGTTGATCCAGACGCGCGAAGAGGCCGAGCGGGCCAACAATGCCAAATCCGATTTCCTGGCAATGATGAGCCACGAACTGCGCACGCCGATGAACGGTGTGCTGGGCATGCTGCAACTGCTCGAAACCACCACCATGACCGAAGAGCAGACCGAGTACGCCGCCCTGGCTTGCGAGTCCACAGAGCACCTGCTTAAAGTCATCAATGACATCCTCGACTTCTCGCGCATCGAGCGCGCAGCCCTGGAGCTGGAGCACATTCCGTTCAATCTGGTGGAGTTGATCAACAGCTGCGCCCAGGCCTTCCAGCACAACGCCGTGCAGCGCGGCCTGTTGCTGGAGTTACGAATTGCGCCTGGCATGGATGCATTGCGCGTGCAGGGCGACCCGACGCGCATCCGGCAGATTCTGGTAAACCTGATCGGTAATGCGCTGAAGTTCACCGAGCACGGCACCGTCACCGTCGAGCCCCACTGGCAAAACCTGGACCATGAACTGCTGTGGTTCACCTGCACCGTGCGCGACAGCGGGATTGGCATCTCGGCGGAGCGCCTGGAGCTGATGTTCGACGCCTTTCAGCAAGCGGACAGTTCCATTTCAAGACGTTACGGCGGTACCGGCCTGGGCCTGCCTATTGCCCGCACCCTCGCCGAACGGATGGGCGGCACCTTGCGGGCCCAAAGCGAAGAAGGCCAAGGTTCGGTGTTCACCCTTGAAATCCCCTTGGCGATCTACCAACAGAGCCTGCCGGTCATCGCGCCGAATGCCGAAGGCAAAGCCAGTGCGGGCGGCGGGCGCAATGTCCTGCTGGTGGAGGATAACCCCGTCAACCGCACGGTGGTCGAAGCCATGCTGCGCAGCCTGGGGTTTGAGGTCAGTATCGCCACTGATGGCGCCGAGGCGATTCGCAGTGCCGAGAGCCTGATTTTTACTGCGATCCTGATGGACTGCCGGCTGCCGGTGATCGACGGTTACGAGGCCACCCGGCAGATTCGCCAATTGCCCGGATGCGCCGACCTGCCCATCATCGCCCTGACCGCCAACGCCTTGCAGGGTGATCGGGAAGCCTGTTTGGCCGCGGGAATGAACGATTACCTGTCCAAGCCGTTCAAACGCACGGATTTACAGCAAATCTTACAACGGTGGGTTCATTAGATCGGCATCGTCAGCCAACTGCGACTGGCGTGAAAGGCGAAAGTGCGGCAGTCTTAGGCACCCGAACGGGCCCGTAAACCGGCCCGGTTTAAAATTTCAGTGCACAAGTGTACATTCATGACCTTGACGCTGTGACTTTCACTACAACGCAATAGTCTATGTGTAGGCTGCCGATGTGAGGCATGAACGCTTCAGTCGGTCGGGAAGATTTGCCCTACCCTGCCGCATGGGACTATTGAGGAGCTCGCATGACCAAACAAAACGCCTTTACTCGGGAAGACCTGCTGCGCTGCGGTCGCGGTGAGCTATTCGGCCCAGGTAACGCGCAACTGCCCGCCCCGAACATGTTGATGGTGGATCGCATCACCCATATCAGCGAAGAAGGTGGCAAGTACGGCAAAGGTGAATTGGTCGCCGAGCTGGATATCACCCCTGACCTGTGGTTTTTCGCCTGCCATTTCGAAGGCGATCCGGTCATGCCAGGTTGCCTGGGCCTCGACGCCATGTGGCAGTTGGTCGGGTTTTACCTCGGCTGGCAAGGTCTGCCGGGCCGTGGTCGCGCCTTGGGTTCGGGCGAAGTGAAGTTCTTTGGTCAGGTCTTGCCGACCGCCAAGAAGGTCACATACAACATTCACATCAAGCGCGTCCTCAAGGGCAAGCTGAACCTGGCTATTGCCGATGGTTCGGTGACTGTCGACGGTCGCGAGATTTATACTGCCGAAGGCCTTCGGGTCGGCGTATTTACTTCCACTGACAACTTTTAAGGGTTATCCGCATGCGCCGCGTCGTTATCACTGGTCTGGGCATCGTTTCGTGCCTGGGCAATGACAAAGAGACCGTCTCCGCTAACCTGCGTGCAAGTCGCCCTGGCATCCGTTTCAACCCGGAATATGCCGAAATGGGTCTGCGTAGCCAGGTTTCCGGCTCCATCGACCTGCCCCTCGAAGAGCTGATCGATCGCAAGATCTATCGCTTCGTCGGCCACGCCGCCGCCTATGCCTATCTGGCCATGAGGGATGCGATCACCGACTCCGGTCTGACCGACGAGCAGGTTTCCAACCCGCGCACCGGTCTGATCGCAGGTTCCGGTGGCGCATCGACCTTGAACCAGATGGAAGCGCTGGACATCCTGCGCGAGAAAGGCGTCAAGCGCGTTGGCCCGTACCGCGTCACGCGGACCATGGGCAGCACCGTTTCCGCCTGTCTGGCCACGCCGTTCAAGATCAAGGGCGTGAACTACTCGATCTCCTCCGCTTGTGCCACCAGTGCTCACTGCATTGGTAACGCGGTCGAGCAGATCCAGTTGGGCAAGCAGGACATCGTGTTCGCCGGCGGCGGTGAAGAAGAACATTGGAGCCAGTCGTTCCTGTTCGACGCCATGGGCGCCCTGTCCACCCAGTACAACGATACCCCGCAAAAGGCCTCCCGTGCCTATGACGCCAAGCGTGACGGTTTCGTCATCGCCGGCGGCGGCGGCATGGTGGTGGTCGAGGAGCTGGAACACGCTCTGGCCCGTGGCGCGAAGATCTACGCGGAAATCGTCGGTTACGGCGCTACTTCCGATGGCTACGACATGGTTGCGCCAAGCGGCGAAGGCGCCATCCGCTGCATGCAGATGGCCATGGCTACCGTTGACGGCCCGATCGACTACCTGAACACCCACGGCACCTCGACTCCAGTCGGCGACGCCAAGGAAATGGAAGGCGTACGTGCAGTGTTCGGCGACAAGGCTCCCGCCATCAGCTCTACCAAGAGCTTGTCGGGTCACTCCCTGGGCGCCGCCGGCGTTCACGAAGCGATCTACTGCCTGCTGATGATGGAAGGCAACTTCATGGCAGGTTCTGCCAACATCGAGGAACTGGACCCGGAAGTGGCTGACATGCCGATCCTGACCAAGACCCGTGAAAATGCAACCATCAACACCGTGATGAGCAACAGCTTCGGCTTCGGTGGCACCAACGCCACACTGGTGCTGAAACGCTGGCAGGGCAAGTAAGCCCCGCAGCTTGATCATATGAAAACGCCCCGACTGATTCGGGGCGTTTTTTATTGTGGTAAATGAATCACACCGAAAACCGCGCCACCATCGTATTAAGATCCACCGCCAACCTCGACAACTCCTGACTCGCCTCGCTGGTCTGATTGGCCCCCGCCGACGTCTGCTGCGCCAAGTCGCGGATGTTCATCAAATTGCGATCCACCTCCCGCGCCACCGCCGCCTGCTGCTCCGAGGCACTGGCGATTACCAGATTGCGCTCGTTGATCAGGGTAAACACCGAGGCAATCTCCTCCAGTGCCATGCCCGCCGACTTGGCAATATCCAGGGTTGAACGTGCCCGGCTGTTGCTCTGCTGCATGGAGCTGACGGCCTGATCGGTGCCCTGTTGAATCCCGCTGATCATCTGCTCGATTTCCTGGGTCGACTGCTGGGTGCGATGGGCCAGCGCCCGCACTTCATCGGCCACCACGGCAAACCCGCGCCCGGCATCCCCGGCCCGCGCCGCTTCGATGGCGGCGTTGAGCGCCAGCAGGTTGGTCTGTTCGGCAATCGAACGGATCACGTCCAACACCTTGCTGATGCCATAGACCTTTTGCGCCAGATCCTCGACCTGCGTGGCGTTGGCGGCTACGTCGTCAGCCAGGGACTCAATGGACAGCACGGTCTGATGCACCTGTTCGCGCCCCTGCTGGGCAATGCGATCAGACTCGCGGGACGCTTGGGAAGTCGCCACCGCATTGCTCGCCACCTCCTCCACCGCCGCCGTCATCTGGTTGACCGCAGTGGCCGCCTGTTCGATTTCCTGGCTTTGCTGATGCAGGCCACGGGTTGCGTCTTCAGGGACACAACTGAGCTCTTCGGAGGCGCACGCCAACTGATTGGATGAGTCCAAGATGCGCCGGATGGTTTCCCGCAGGTTCTCCTGCATGCTCTTGAGCGCCTGTTGCAAGCGCGCCGGCTCGCCCTTGCCGCTGACGGTAATCTCAGCTGTGAGATCGCCACTGGCTACGCCCTGGGCGACTTTCAACGACTGGGAGAGTGGCAGCACAATACTGCGAGTCAACAACAACGCCAGGCCGATCGTGATCAGGGTCGTCGCGGCAATCATGCCGATCACCCAGCCTCAGGATTGGCTGAACATGTGCTGGGCCAAAGTCGCCGCCTGATTGGCGTTAACCTTGTTGAGATTGACCAGTTCGCGCAGGGTGCCGGCCATTTCATCGGCCACGTGATTCATCTCACCATTGGCGACCTTGATCGCATCTTCCAACTGGTTTTGTCGGGAAAACGCCATGACTTGCTCTTGGCGTTGCAGGTATTGCTGCTGCTCGGTTTTAAAGCGGTCGAACAGCACCGTCTCTTCGGGCAGAACAATCAACCCTTGATACAGCGACTGAGCGGCGTGCAGGCCGTTTTTAATGTCGATGATTTTCTGTTCATTTTGCGCCAGCACCAGGGGGTCGCGATTGATCAGCAGGCGCAAGGTCAAGGCCCGCACCCGCAGCAGGTCCTGACTCATGTCCCCGACAGCCATCACACTGGGCAGCCAGTTGGTTTCCACCTGACTCGACTGTTCACGCATATTGGCCATCTGCTGCAAGGCGAGTCCGCCCAGGGCAAACACCATCAACGCCAGCAAACCAAACCTCAGACCTGCCCGGGGGGCGATATTCAGACTTCTGATACTCATCATTGGCTCCTTCCAAAAGCGCTGCATCTACCTGCAGCGGGTTGCTCTTGAAAGGTATCGGCGCCTTGTGAACTTTGCGTAAGACGAAAACGCGATATCAAAACGCATTAGCCGCTCGCGGCCAATGCTGTGGCGACTCAGCGGACGGTAAAGCTCTTTTGCGTCAGCAGGCGGTCACCCTGGAACACCATGAAACGCCATTCTCCCGGCACCACTTCGTGGCTCTCGGTGAACTCGTAGGCCATCACATCCTGAGGTGCACCGGGCACCAGTTTCTGCGTGACTTCAAACTTGTCATGGAGAACACCGTCGGGCGTACGGATGCCGGGGGTGAAGTAGAGCAGGGTCAGCGGCGTGTCTTCAGCCACTTTGCCGACCAACTGATAGCGCAGGCCGAACTTGGTGCCCAGCTTGGCGGGGACCACTTCGCTGGATTGGATCTGTTCGTTGCTGCGGCGCAACACGCGCTCCCCCGATTGCAGCGCGGCTTTTGGGCCGTCAAACACGCCGTATTCCACCGGGCCTTCGATACGGACTTCGGCACTGGCCAGGCTGCTGATCATCATCAGCGCCGCCAGGGCGCTTGTACGGGTGAAATGCATGGTGCGCTCCTTGATTAAGATGGCGGGAGCTTATGACACGGGTGTGACGGGAAGATGACCAAGGAGCTGTCAGCCTCGCTAAGGCTCGACAGCTCCCACATTGGGCAAAATCGCCAGGAAGTTATCTCGGGCGACCTTTCTCGCAACGTCTTCAGGCAGTGCATCAAGAAACGGATCAAAGCTGCGCATCTTCTTACCCAGTTTGCTGAAGCGCCCTACCACGTCGGAACCCAGCATGAAGCGCTCCGGGAAGCGCTCCACCAGCTTTACCCACTCTGGACGTGGCTTTCCCGCGCCATCCAGCAAGTAAGGCGTGAGCACGCTCCAGGATAGGTCAATGTACAGATTGGGATACGCCTCCAGCATCCGAGTCAGGGTCGGCAGGAGGAACTCCAACTGCGTCTGGTGGCGATGGATCTCCATGCTGGTGCCAGCGTGGGCCCAGATAAACCGTGTATGGGGGTGATTGCGCAGCGGTTCTTCCATTTCCGCCAGGTACAGCGGATTGCGCTCACGTTTGGAAGTGATATTGGAATGCAGCATCACTGGCAGATCATTTTCGGCGGCCAAATGATAAATCCGAGTCATGGCTTCGTTGTTGGCCCGTGGGGTATCGCCCGATGTCAGGGCGGTCAGGTCATCGTGGCGAGTGAAGACTTCCCCAATGCCCTGCCACAGGCCGGGATTGAGGTCGAGCATGCGCTGGATATGGGAGGCGGAATTCTTGTCGTTGGGGTTGAACCCTGTAAGGAACGGGTGGAAATACTGGCGTTGTTCGGGTGTCAGTTTATTCACTGCCGCCGCGACGATTACATCCGTGGCGCTGTACCAGTAGGCATCGGCGTCGTCACCAGCGTAGTAGCGCGGACGTTTGGGCTCGTCTTCGTGCCATTTCTTTGCCACTGGGACGCCGGAAATCATCACATGCTCAATACGATTCTCAGCCATGGCCTTGAGCAACTTGTCCATGCCTGCCGTCTCCTGGAAGAAGTCGACGTAATGCAGGTGCGCGTCGCTGTAGCTGTAGTCGCGCGCTTGGGTGGCAACGCTGATGGTGGCCAGCAACAGGGCAATACTCAAGCGGGTCCAGGGCACGGGAAAACCTCGATAAGGACGAATACAGGTAGACCCCTGGCCGCCCGTCCGGGTTCAGCGACAAAAAAGCAGGGAACACCCGGGTGCCAGCATGCTCTATAACTGCATGACCTTCATCCTGCCACCTAATGAGGTTCGCCATGCCTGTTACCGTGAATACCGAATCCGACAAAGGCTTTCGCCACAGCATCGAGATTGCTGATGGCAATGAAAAGCATGAGTTGTTTACCGACCTGCCCAAGAGCCTGGGCGGCGAAGACTCCGCGCCCTCCCCTCATGACTACTTCGACGCGGCCCTCGGCGCCTGCAAGGCCTTGACCCTCAAGCTCTATGCGCAGAAAAAGGACATCCCGCTGACCGGCGTCACCGTCGAAGTCACCCATGACAGCAGCGAAGAGCAAAAGGGCAAATACAAACTCAACGTCAAGCTGACCCTCAAGGGCGTGCTGACCGACGACCAACGCGACGAACTGCATCGCGTAGCCGATCGCTGCCCGGTACACAAGCTGATGACCACTACCGACGTCATCATCGAGACCAAGCTCTCGGAAGGTGCCTTCAGCCAATAGAGCCAACATCCCATCGAGCGGGTTATGCTCAGCCTCATCAACCCCGCTCAGATTGGGATGTACCATGACCACTGTGACCGTGATTCGCCCTCGCGCCGAGGATGTCGAGGGCCAACCGATCCTGCGCCCGCTGCCTTCAAGGCAATGCCGTAGCGTCGGTCCTTTCGTGTTCTTTGACCATATGCTGGAAACCCGCTACGCACCGGGCAGCGGCATGAATATTCGGCAGCATCCCCATATTGGTCTCTCCACCCTCACCTACCTGTTTGAAGGCGAACTCCTGCACAAGGACAGCCTGGGTTCCGATCAAGTGGTCAAGGCCGGAGATGTCAGCTGGATGACTGCCGGCAGCGCCATTGCCCACGTTGAGCGCACGCCAGAAGCCCTCAAGGCCAGAGGTTTCAGCCTGCATGGGCTACAAGTGTGGCTGGCCTCTCCCAAGGAACACGAACAAGGGCCGGGGCATTACAGCCATCACTCGGCCGCCAGCCTGCCCATGAGTGACAACCTTGGGGTAAAGATCCGCCTGATTGCTGGCAGCGGCTTCTGCCTGGAGTCGCCGGTGCCGGTGTTGTCGCCAACCCTGTACGCTGAGGTGCAGATGCAGACGGCCACGACCTTGCTGATCCCCCACGAGCATGAGGAGCGGGCGGTGTATGTGCTGGAGGGTGAGGCGCAGCTTGATGGCGAGGCCTTGGAGGTCCATAGCCTGGTGATTTTACCGGCAGGCGAAACAATGGCGCTGTTTGCCGAAACTGCTTGCCATCTCGTGGTATTCGGTGGCGCGCCGCTGGATGGGCCGAGGCGAATCAATTGGAATTTTGTCGCCAGTGATCCGGCGCTGATCGAACAGGCTCGGCAGCGCTGGGCGGCCGGGGATTGGCCGACGGTGCCGGGGGAAAGTGAGCGGATTGAGTTGCCTGGGAACAAGGCTTGAAAAATTTGTGGCTGCTGGTGGGCTGGGTACATATCCGTTATTTCGGTAACGGACATGTACTCAATCGCCCCCTAAAACCTGCCCTCCAGCTATCAGCAACCTCAACAGATGTGTAGATACCTGTACCGCGATAAGGCCAACGATCAGCCCTTGAACACTTCATCCAGCAAGTTATGCATCGACAAAAACGCGCGGCCAGCCGTCTTGGCGTCATACATCATCTTGCCCGGCACATTCGCATCGGGATCGGTAAAGGAATGCACCGCCCCACCGTAGCTCAGCAGTTGCCAATCCACACCCGCAGCGTTCATTTCATCTTCAAACGCCGGCAGTTGCTCTTTGGGCACCAAAGGATCGGATGCACCATGCATTACCAGTACCGAGCCCTTGATGTTCTTCGCATCGGCTGGATTCGGCGTGTCGAGGGTGCCGTGGAACGAAACGGCGGCCTTCAACGACGCGCCGGTACGGGCCAGCTCCAGGGAGCAACACCCACCAAAGCAGAAACCAAACGTCGCCAGCCTTGAGGTATCTACCGCCACTTGCGCCTGCCCTTGCAACTGCTCAAGGGCCGCCTGCATACGCTTGTTCAGCAATGCCCGGTCATTTTTCAACGGCATCATCGCTGCACCGGCTTCATCGCCGTTTGAAGGGCGAACGCTTTGCCCGTACAGGTCTGCGATCAGCACCACATAGCCCTTGCCGGCCACGGTCTTGGCGATCTCCTCGGCACCCGCACTGACACCCATCCAGTTCGGTGCCATCAACAGGCCCGGCAGCGGCCCCTTGTGGCTGGCATCAAAGGCCAGACGGCTTTCATAAGACTGGCCATCAATCTGATAGACCACGGAACGCACGGTGACTTGGCTCATCATTTACTCCGGTTGGTAGGCACTAGAACGAAAAACCCCGCCGAAGCGGGGTTTTCTAACAACGGTGTTAAACCGACAGTTCAACCAACAGCTTGTTCAGTCGGCGCACATAGGCGGCCGGATCTTTCAAGCCGTCCCCAGCAGCCAGGGCTGCCTGGTCGAAGAGGATGTGCGACAGGTCGCCAAAACGTTCTTCGCTCTGCTCGGCATCGAGCTTCTCGATCAGCGGGTGCGCCGGGTTAAATTCGAAGATCGGCTTGGAATCCGGAACCTTCTGACCGCTGGCTTCCAGGATCTGACGCATCTGCATGCCCAGGTCCTGCTCGCCAATGGCCAGGATCGCCGGGGAATCGGTCAACCGGTGGGAAACCCGCACTTCGCTGACAGCATCGCCCAGGGCGGTCTTGATCCGCTCAACCAGACCTTCTTTGGTCTTGGCAACTTCCTCGGCGGCCTTCTTGTCTTCTTCCGAATCCAGGTTGCCCAAGTCCAGGTCGCCACGGGCCACGTCGACAAAGCTCTTGCCGTCGAAATCGCTGAGGTAGCTCATCAGCCACTCGTCGATACGGTCGGTGAGCAGCAGCACTTCGATGCCTTTCTTGCGGAAGACTTCCAGATGCGGGCTGTTCTTGACCTGGGCGTAGGTTTCACCGCTCAGGTAGTAAATCTTGTCCTGACCTTCCTTGGCGCGTGCCAAGTACTCGGTCAAGGAAACATTCTGCTCGCCGTCATCGCCCTGGGTGGAAGCAAAACGCAGCAGGCCGGCAATTTTTTCCTTGTTGGCAAAATCCTCTGCCGGGCCTTCTTTCATGACCTGGCCGAAGTTTTTCCAGAAGCCCTGGTATTGCTCAGGCTCGTTCTTCGCCAGTTTTTCCAGCATGTCGAGTACGCGCTTGGTCAGCGCCGACTTCATGGAGTCGATGATCGGGTCTTTCTGCAGGATTTCCCGCGACACGTTCAGCGACAGATCGTTGGAGTCGACCACGCCTTTGATAAAGCGCAGGTACAGCGGCAGGAAGGATTCCGCCTGATCCATGACGAACACGCGCTGCACGTACAGCTTCAGGCCTTTGGGCGCTTCGCGTTGGTACAGGTCAAACGGAGCTCGGGCCGGTACGTAGAGCAACGAGCTGTATTCCAGCTTGCCTTCGACCTTGTTGTGGCTCCAGCTCAGCGGGTTCTCGTAGTCATGAGCGATGTGCTTGTAGAACTCCTGGTATTCCTCGTCTTTGACTTCGGTACGAGAACGGGTCCACAGGGCACTGGCGCGGTTAACGACCTCCCACTCCTGGGCAGGAGCGTCGTCACCTTCGGCCGCTGCTTGTTCTTTCGGCAACTCGATCGGCAGGGCGATGTGGTCGGAGTACTTCTTGATGATGTTGCGCAGACGCCAGCCATCGGCGAACTCGTCTTCAGCGGACTTCAGGTGCAGGACGATGCGGGTCCCACGGTCAGCCTTGTCGACGGTGGCGATTTCAAACTCGCCCTCGCCCTTGGAAGACCAGTGCACGCCTTCGCTCGCCGCAAGGCCAGCACGGCGGCTGAACACTTCGACCTGGTCAGCAACGATGAAGGCCGAGTAGAAGCCCACGCCGAACTGGCCAATCAGGTGCGAGTCTTTCTTCTGGTCGCCCGACAGGTTCTTCATGAAATCAGCGGTGCCGGATTTGGCGATGGTCCCCAGATGGGTGATCGCATCGTCGCGGCTCATGCCAATACCGTTGTCTTCGAGGGTGACGGTTTTCGCGTCCTTGTCGTAGCTCACACGGATTTTCAGTTCCGCGCCGCCTTCCAGCAACTCTGGCTTGGACAGGGCTTCGAAACGTAATTTGTCGACAGCGTCAGAGGCGTTCGAGATCAATTCGCGAAGGAAAATTTCCTTGTTGGAATACAGCGAATGGATCATGAGGTGCAGCAGTTGCTTCACCTCGGTCTGGAAGCCCAGGGTTTCCTTTTGAGTTTCCACACTCATGGTCATCAAACTCCAACTTGGATGGCAGTGGCCGCGCCCTTGAGGGTTGGCGGCGGGTTGTCATCAAAGTTGGGGGCTAAGAGCAGGATTTCAAGGGCAGTCATGCTCCTGGATCTTGAAATGGGCCCGGGCGGTGGCGATGGGTTCGGCTTGGGTACTTTGCCAAGCGGTAATCGCCACATTGGCCACCCGTCGACCCTGGCGCCACACCTGGCATTTGGCGTAGGTGTCGCGAAACTGCCCGGCACGCAGGTAATCGAGAGAAAAATCGATGATTTTCGGTATGTTTTTTTCAAGGCAGGGCGCACCGGTAAACACCAGTAAATGCAGCGCCGCCGACAGCTCCATAAAGCCTGCGATCACGCCGCCATGGATCGCCGGCAATATCGGGTTACCAATGTTGTCCTTGTTGGCGGGCATGCGGAACAACAACTCGTCCCCCAAGCGGGTGCATTCGATGCCGATCAGTTTGGCGTAGGGAATCAGGTTGAGCAGCGCCTCGTAGTCGCCGCGCTTGTAGGCCTGTTCCATCCGAGTCCTGAATTGGTAGGTCATGCCTGTTCTCCCTTGATGGTGCTACCAAGGCCTTGAGTGCCCTTGAGCCGCTTGCCCATGCGCATATAGGTGCCCACCACATGGGCAATCGGTTGCTGCGGGTCACCCTGATAGGCAAAGCCACGGGTGAAGATCACGTCGGTGGTCACCCGGTAACATTGGGCAAAGCCGAAAACCGGTTGGTGGGGCTCAGCCGGGTGCATGTAGTCGATGCGCAAGTCCAGGGTCGGACACACCTCGAACTCCGCAAGAACGCACAAAGTGGCCATGCCACAGGCCGTGTCCATCAAGGATGTGAGGGCACCACCATGGATCACACCGGTTTGTGGGTCCCCGACAATGTGCGCGCTGTACGGCAGGAGCAGGGTCATGCCGTCCGCGCTGGCGTCATGAACCTCGATACCCAGCACCTGACAATGGCGCAAGGCTGAAACAAAGCGTACCGCACGCTCTAAAATAGGGTTGTCGGTCATTCGATAGAGACTCTTATTAGTGTTGATCCGGCGGAGTTTTTCTCCCCGAAGAAAGTTCCTTTGCGACGCGGCTTATATATCTGTGGGATTAAAGGAACTAATACGTACACCTTAGGCTCGAAAGGCCAGTAGATATCTTCACTAAGGAGAAACACCCATGCGCAAGACTTTAGCTGTTTCCTTGATGTTGGCCGCTGCCCTTGGCCTCGCTGCCTGCGATAAAAAATCCGAGGACAAAGCTCAGGATGCCAACCAACATGCTGAACAAGCTCAAGAAAAAATGAGCGAAGCTCAGAATAAAGTGAACGACGCTGCAAAAGAAAACGCTGAAGCCGCCAAAGCCAAAGCTGAATCTGACGCAGCAGCGGCCAAAGAAAGTGCTCCTGCTACGCCTGCAACCGGTTCTTGAGTCTGACGACTTGAATGCCGTGGTTTGAAAAGCCATGTTGCAAAAGAAAGCCCGCCTTAGAGCGGGCTTTACTTTGCCTGGTGCTTTTTTCTCAGAGGAGAAAAGTACGAAAGGTCGGACTAAGCATCAGTAATAGCGAACAGAGTAAACCGACGAACCAGACCAGGCTGCGCTGCCACGCCAGATCGGCCCAATAGCACAGTAAATAAACCACTCGCGCGACCACAAAGATGATCGCTAGCCAGTCAATCAGGTAGCCCTGGGTCTGAGTGGTATGGGCCATCAACACCCCCATCGCAAACAACATGAACGCTTCAAAGCTGTTTTGATGAGCGGCCACTGCCCGTGCACCAAACCCGGTCAATTGCGCCTGCTGACGACGCGGTTCGCGATTGTCGTAACCGCCCTGCTCTTTCATGGCCCTGGCCACGGGCACGCGCGCCACGAAGATCAGCAGCGCGCTGATAAAAACACACCAGAACGGAATACTCACAACGTCGCCTCCTTGGAAGATTCAGGCAAGGGTGCCTCTGTAGGGGTATAGACCATGACTTCCAATACGTCGGAATGAAATTCCCGGCGGTACAGCACCAACACCACTCCAGTGCTCATCAGCATGAACAGCCACGGACTGACGAACCACGCCAGCATGGTCATGCCGAAGTAATAGGAGCGCAGGCCAAAGTTGAACTGGTTAGCCGCCATCGAAATCACCCGAGCAGCCCTCAAGGCAAACGCCTTGCGCTCCTGCTCGGAGACATACCGCTCGCCGACCATGGGGGCCGAACCGATCAGGATCGCCGCAAAGTTGTACTGGCGCATGCACCAACTAAAGGTGAAGAAGGCGTAGACAAACACCAGGGCCAGGCACAACAGTTTGATCTCCGACATGCCCTGGGACGCTTGCTGGATGATGGGAATATCCGCCAGCAACGAGACCGCTCGCTCCGATGCGCCAAGCACGGTCAGGATACCGGCGAGGATAATCAGGGTGCTGGAAGCAAAAAACGAGGCGTTGCGCTCAAGGTTGCCGATCACGCTGGCGTCGGCGATACGATTGTCCCGCAACAGCATGCGGCGCATCCAGTCTTCGCGATACAGGTGCAGGACACTGGCCAGACACGCCGTATCACGGGCTTTCCAACTGGCGTAACGAGTATAACCACCCCAGCAAATGGCAAACCAGAGCGCGGCAAGCAGATGGATCAAGTTGGCTTCGACAAACGACATGCGGGTCCTTGTAAGGCATTGGCGAAAAGTGCCTTGTGCCTGTTCGACGTTAGCTCACGGAAAAAGACACTGCCTGACGCCCATAAAAAATGCCCCGGATCGTTTGATACGGGGCATTTCGATTTCAGCGTGTAACAAAGCGTTTTAGGCGATGGCTTCGCTGCGCTTGCCCAGCAGACGGTCAATCACCACCGCTACCACCAGGGTCATCACCGACGGCACCAGCCACGCCAGGCCCTGCTCACTCAGCGGCAGATTGGCAAGTTGCGACGGCAGCCAGTTCGCCAGCCCGGCACCTTTCAAAGCGTCGATGGTGCCGAAGATGAACGATACCAGCATCACTGGGCCGACAATCCGGCCCTGCTCCTGCCAGAAGCCCTTGCAGAAGCTCAGCGCGACCAAGACGATGCACGGCGGGTAGATCGCGGTCAGGACCGGAATCGAGAAGGCAATCAGATTAGTCAGGCCCAGGTTCGACACCAGCAGCGAAAACGCGGCAAGGATGACCACCAGGGTTTTGTAGGACAGCGGCAGTACACGGCTGAAATACTCCGCGCAGGCACAGGTCAGGCCTACTGCAGTCACCAGGCACGCCAGGGAAATCAGCACCGCAAGGAAGCCGCTGCCCAGGGAACCGAAGGTATGTTGAACGTAGGCGTGCAACACCGCGGCACCGTTGGCGGCACCAGCAGCCACTTCATGGCTGCCCGAACCGAGGCGGAACAGGCTGATGTACACCAACGCCAGGCCCACGCCGGCAATCAGCCCGGCAATGATCGCGTAACGGGTAATCAACTGTGGCGACTCGACGCCACGGGAACGAATGGCGTTGACGATAACGATGCCAAACACCAGGGCGCCCAGGGTATCCATGGTCAGGTAACCATTGATAAAGCCCTGGGAGAACGGCGCGGCGGCGTACTCAGGCGTGGCGATACCGACATCTCCGGCGGGCAAGGCAAAGGCTGCGATGCCCAGTGCCGCGAGGGCGATGATCTTCAGCGGCGCCAGGAAACGGCCAACGGTGTCCAGCAGACGCCCTGGATACAGGGAGATGAAGAACACCAGCAGGAAATACACCGAGCTATAGAGGAACAACGCCAGCGGGCTTTCACCGGTCAGTGGCGCCAGGCCGACTTCGAAGGACACCGTCGCGGTACGTGGCGTGGCGAACAAAGGACCCACTGCCAGGTAGCACGCCGCGGCCAGGATGCCACCGGCGACCTTGCCGATGGGGCTGCTCAACGCGTCCATAGCACCACCGACCTTGGCCAGGGCGATGACGGTAACCACTGGCAGTCCTACTGCGGTAATCAGGAAGCCCAGCGCCGCCATCCAGACATGAGGCCCGGACTGCAAACCAACGATAGGCGGAAAGATGATGTTACCGGCGCCCACGAACAAGGCAAAAGTCATAAAGCCCAACGCCAGGATGTCCTGGCTTTTCAACACTTTCATTTGAGGAAATACCACACTACTGAATCGGAATTTAGAGAGGGGCTTCCCTATGGATGAGGGAAATGCTATCAGCCCGGATGGGGACCGACCGGTCTAGCGCGGAACTTCCTTGTGGGGAGCGGACGCATAAAGAGGCAGCTAGCCTAACGAATTTGTCTGACAAACGCACTATTGCAGGGCGAACTGTCCGATAAGCGACATTTATATGTCGCATCCGTATATCTAAATATTGAAATGCACAAAGGCCACCCGAAGGCGGCCTTTGCGTGGTGAAGCGTCAGTTAAGCGCGAGGCTTACTTGACAGCCCAACCGGTCAGCTCGGACAAAGCCTTGCCGATGTCTGCCAGCGAACGCACGGTTTTCACGCCTGCGTCTTCCAGGGCAGCAAACTTCTCGTCTGCTGTGCCCTTGCCGCCAGAGATGATTGCGCCAGCATGGCCCATGCGCTTGCCTGCAGGGGCAGTCACACCAGCAATGTAGGAAACAACCGGCTTGGTCACGTGTGCCTTGATGTAGGCCGCCGCTTCTTCTTCAGCCGAACCGCCGATCTCACCGATCATGACGATCGCTTCGGTCTGCGGGTCTTCCTGGAACAACTTCAGGATGTCGATGAAGTTGGAGCCCGGGATCGGGTCACCGCCGATGCCGACGCAAGTCGACTGACCGAAACCGGCGTCAGTGGTCTGCTTAACAGCTTCGTAGGTCAGGGTGCCGGAACGGGAAACGATACCGACTTTGCCTGGCAAGTGAATGTGACCGGGCATGATGCCGATCTTGCATTCGCCTGGAGTGATCACGCCAGGGCAGTTAGGGCCGATCAGGACCACGCCCAGTTCGTCGCACTTAACTTTAGCGTCGAGCATGTCCAGGGTAGGAATGCCTTCAGTGATGCAAACGATCAGCTTGATGCCGCCGAACGCTGCTTCAAGGATGGAATCCTTGCAGAAAGGAGCTGGAACGTAGATGACGCTAGCGGTGGCGCCAGTGACTTCTACGGCTTCTTTCACAGTGTTGAAAACAGGCAGGTCCAGGTGAGTGGTGCCGCCTTTGCCTGGAGTTACGCCGCCAACCATCTTGGTGCCGTACTCGATGGCTTGCTGGGTGTGGAAACTACCTTGCGAACCGGTAATACCCTGGCAGATAACTTTGGTGTCTTTATTGATCAGGACGCTCATTATTTGCCCTCCGCAGCTTTGACAACTTGTTGAGCAGCGTCGGTCAGGCTGGTAGCAGCGATGATGTTCAAACCGCTTTCTGCCAGTACTTTAGCGCCCAGTTCAGCGTTGTTGCCTTCAAGGCGAACAACAACCGGGATTTTAACGCCGACTTCTTTCACTGCACCAATGATGCCTTCGGCAATCATGTCGCAACGAACGATGCCGCCGAAGATGTTGACCAATACTGCAGCGACGTTGGAGTCGGACAGGATGATCTTGAACGCTTCGGTAACGCGTTCCTTGGTAGCACCGCCGCCCACGTCGAGGAAGTTGGCTGGTTTGCCGCCATGCAGATTGACGATGTCCATGGTACCCATGGCCAGGCCAGCACCGTTGACCATGCAACCGATGTTACCTTCCAGGGCTACGTAGTTCAGCTCGAACTTGGCAGCGTGCGCTTCACGCGGATCGTCTTGCGACGGATCGTGGAAAGTCTTCAGCTTAGGCTGACGGTACATGGCGTTGGCGTCGATGTTGATCTTGGCATCGAGGCAATGCAGATCGCCGTCAGCCTTGATCACCAGCGGGTTCACTTCCAGCAGGGCCAGGTCGTGATCCTTGAACAGCTTGGCCAGACCTACGAAGATCTTGGCGAACTGAGCAACTTGCTTACCTTCCAAACCCAACTGGAATGCCAGCTCGCGACCCTGGAATGGCTGAGCGCCAACCAGTGGATCGATAGTGGCCTTCAGAATTTTTTCTGGGGTTTCGTGAGCGATCTTCTCGATGTCCACGCCACCTTCGGTGGAAGCCATGAACACGATGCGACGGCTCGAACGGTCAACGACAGCGCCCAGGTACAGCTCTTTAGCGATATCAGTGCACGATTCAACCAGGATCTTGGTGACTGGCTGGCCATTGGCATCAGTCTGGTAAGTCACCAGACGCTTGCCCAACCACTGTTGAGCGAAGGCCTTGGCGTCTTCTTTGCTGCGAACCAGCTTCACGCCGCCCGCTTTACCGCGACCACCAGCGTGGACCTGGGCTTTGACAACCCACTCGGTGCCGCCGATTTTGTCGCAAGCTTCTGCTGCTGCTTCCGGGGTGTCTACTGCGTAACCCTTGGATACTGGCAGGCCGTACTCAGCGAACAGCTGCTTACCCTGATACTCATGAAGATTCATGCTTATTACCGTCTTCGTTAGGTACTGCGCATTCGGTGCTGCACTAGTGTTAGTGCCGCACCACCTGTGACTGCTGCTTGCACAACTTCGCAGCCCTTAGGCTTGCAAAGCTGCGCAAGACTGCGTCCAGCGGATATTCCGCGGTGAGTCTTGCGCACAAGGCTCACGACGGGCAACCGCCGTGGTTTCTTATTATCTTGCTTAGCGCTTCTTCTTGTTGGCGATGTGGATGGCATGGCCATTCACTGCCAACGCAGCTTCGTGCAGCGCTTCGGACAGGGTCGGATGGGAGAAGACCATCATACCGATATCCTCGGCGCTGGTGCCGAATTCCATACCGATTGCGCCCTGCTGAACCAGTTCTGCTGCGCCTGGACCAATCACGTGGACGCCCAATACGCGGTCAGTCTTGGCATCAGCGATGACTTTGACGAAACCACCGGTGTCGTTGGCTGCCATGGCACGGCCAGAAGCGGCAAACGGGAAAGTGCCGACGTTAACTTCAACGCCTTCAGCTTTCAACTGCTGTTCGTTCTTGCCGACCCATGCAATTTCTGGATGGGTGTAGATAACCGACGGGATCAGGTCGTAGTTCATCTGGGTCTTGTGACCCTTGATGCGCTCGACAACCATGATGCCCTCTTCGGAAGCCTTGTGCGCCAGCATCATGCCGCGAACCACGTCGCCAATGGCGAAAACGCCCGGTACGGTGGTGGCGCAATGATCGTCAACGTGCACAAAACCGCGCTCGTCGAGGTTCACGCCGCTGTCGGCAGCCAGCAGATCAGTGGTCACCGGACGGCGACCAACGGCTACGATCAGCTTGTCGAAAGTGATGGTCTGTTCGCCATTCTTGTCGGTGTAGGTCACAACGACTTCTTCGCCATTGACCTTGGAACCGGTCACGCGTGCGCCCAGCTTGATGTCCAGACCTTGTTTGGTCAGGGTCTTCAAGGCTTCTTTGGACACTGCGCTGTCGGCAGCCAGCAGGAACGTGTCCAGGGCTTCCAGGACGGTCACTTGCGAGCCCAGACGCGACCAGACCGAACCCAGTTCCAGACCGATCACGCCAGCGCCGATCACGCCCAGACGTTTTGGAACCGATTGGAATTCCAGGGCGCCGGTCGAATCAACGATCACGTTCTGGTCAACTGGAGCGGGTGGAATGTCGATTGGACGCGAACCTGGAGCCAGGATCACGTTCTCGGCTTCGATGATTTCGACCGAACCGTCAGGCTTGGTGATTTCAACTTTCTTGCCGGCCAGCAGTTTGCCGTGACCTTGCAGGGAAGTGACGCCATTGGCCTTGAACAAGGTTGCAACGCCGGAAGTCAGGCCTTTAACAATGTTGGCCTTGCGGCCGACCATTGCGGGTACGTCCATGGTCACGCCAGCGTGGTTGATGCCGTGGATGGCAAAACCGACTTGGGCTTCATGGAATTTCCAGGAGCTGTCCAGCAGCGCCTTGGAAGGAATGCAACCGACGTTCAGGCAAGTACCGCCCAGGGCCAGTTTGCCTTCCTTGTCGGTGTATTTTTCGATGCAAGCAGTCGAGAGGCCCAGTTGCGCGGCCTTGATGGCGGCAACATAGCCGCCAGGGCCTGCACCAATCACTACAACGTCAAATTTCTGAGACATGAAAATAGATCCTCTATTTAGCTTCAAGCTTCAAGCGATAAGCTGCAAGCCAAGCTGCTTTTTCTTGCAGCTTACAGCTTGCAACTTGCAACTTGACGCTGCTTCTATCAAATATCCAGGAGCAGACGAGCCGGGTCTTCCAGCAGGTTCTTGATGGTCACCAAGAAAGTCACGGCTTCTTTACCATCGATCAGGCGGTGATCGTAGGACAGCGCCAAGTACATCATCGGACGGATGACCACTTGACCGTTGATCGCCATAGGACGCTGCAGAATGTTGTGCATGCCCAGGATTGCAGCTTGTGGCGGGTTGACGATCGGGGTCGACATCATCGAACCGAAAGTACCACCGTTGGTGATGGTGAAGGTACCACCGGTCATCTCATCGATGGTCAGCTTGCCGTCACGAGCCTTCTTGCCGAAGGTGGCGATGCCGCCTTCGATTTCAGCCAGGCTCATCAGTTCGGCGTTACGCAGAACCGGCACCACCAGGCCACGCTCGCTGGAGACGGCAACACCGACGTCAGCGTAGCCGTGGTAAACGATGTCGGCGCCGTCGATGGAAGCGTTGACTGCCGGGAAGCGTTTCAGCGCTTCGGTAGCCGCTTTTACGAAGAACGACATGAAGCCCAGGCGCACACCGTTATGGCTCTTCTCAAAGAGATCCTTGTACTTCGAACGCAATGCCATGACTTCGGTCATGTCGACTTCGTTGAAGGTAGTCAGCATCGCCATATTCGACTGGGCTTCAACCAGACGCTTGGCCACGGTGGCACGTACGCGGGTCATCGGCACGCGCTTCTCGGTGCGATCGCCTGCGGCGAACACAGGAGCGGCAGCAGCAGGTGCTGCAGCCTTGGCAGGCGCGGTAGCCGGTGCGGCTTTCTTGGCAGCAACAGCAGCGACTACGTCTTCCTTGGTCACACGACCGCCTTTGCCAGTACCGGCAACGGAAGCGATATTGATGCCGTTTTCTTCAGCCAGCTTGCGAGCAGCCGGTGCAGCAACAGGATCGTCTTCGCCAGCGTCGGCTGGAGCAGCAGCTTGTGCGGCAGCCGGAGCAGCAGCGGCTGGAGCGGCAGCAGCGCTACCCTCTTCGATCGAGCCCAGTACCTGGTTGGACAGAACGGTGTCGCCTTCATTGGCAACGATAGCGCCCAGGACGCCGTCGGCTTCGGCCAACACTTCCAGCACAACCTTGTCGGTTTCGATGTCAACGATCAAGTCGTCACGCTTGACAGCGTCACCTGGTTTCTTGTGCCAGGTGGCAACGGTGCCATCGGCAACCGATTCCGGGAATGACGGGGCTTTGATTTCGATAGCCATTATCTGTGGGTCCTTAAAATTCGGTTTCAGTCAGCGCGAAGGCGTTAAACAGTGAAAGCATCTTGCAGCAGTTTTGCCTGCTGCTCGGCGTGCATCGATGCATAACCACAAGCAGGTGCAGCAGAAGCGTCACGGCCCGCGTACTCAAGTACGAGCGACTTGTCGTGACCGCCAATGATGCGGCGCATGTGATGCTGGCTGCAGTACCAAGCACCCTGGTTCATCGGCTCTTCCTGACACCAAACGATATGTTTGAGGTTGGAGTAACGAGCCAGGACTTCAATCAAGTCGTCCTCAGGGAATGGGTACAGCTGCTCAAGACGCACGATGGCGATGTCGTCACGACCTTCGGCACGGCGTTTTTCCAGCAGGTCGTAGTAGACCTTGCCGCTCGCCAGTACGATACGCGTGACCTTTTTCGGGTCATGGGCATCGATTTCCGGAATAACGGTCTGGAACGAACCTTCGGCCAGATCTTCCAGGGTCGAGATGGCCAATTTATGACGCAACAGCGACTTTGGAGTCAGGACTACCAGTGGTTTACGCAGGGGACGAATCACCTGGCGTCGCAGCAAGTGGTAGATCTGAGCCGGCGTAGTCGGTACACACACCTGAATGTTGTGCTCGGCGCACATCTGCAGGTAACGCTCCAGGCGAGCCGAAGAGTGCTCCGGACCCTGACCCTCATAACCGTGCGGCAGCAGCATGGTCAGACCGCAGAGACGGCCCCATTTGTGCTCGCCGCTGGTGATGAACTGGTCGATAACCACCTGGGCACCGTTGGCGAAATCGCCGAACTGGGCTTCCCAGATCACCAGCGCCTCAGGCGTGGTGGTCGAGTAACCATATTCGAACGCCAGTACCGCTTCTTCGGACAGGAACGAATCGTACAGATCGAAACGTGGTTGGCCCTTGTACAGGTTTTGCAACGGGATGTAGGTGCCCGCGTCTTTCTGGTTGTGCAACACCGCGTGACGGTGCGAGAACGTACCACGGCCGATGTCCTGGCCGGTCATGCGAATCGGGTGACCTTCAAACGCCAGGGTCGCGTATGCCATGGTTTCGGCATAACCCCAGTTGATCGGCAGGCCACCGGCTTGCATTTTCTGACGGTCTTCGTAGATCTTCGATACTTGACGCTGAACTACAAAGCCATCCGGGATTTCCAGCAGCTTGGCGGACAATTCCTGCAAGGTCTTCAGATCAAACGTGGTGTCGTGACGCGCAGTCCAGGCGTGACCCAGGTACGGACGCCAGTCAACGAACAGCTCTTTGTTCGGTTCCTTGACCAGGCTTTTTACAACATGCAGACCGTTGTCCAGCGCGTTGCGGTACTCGTCGATTTTGCCTTGAACACGCGCATCATCTACCACACCGGCCAGGGTCAGGCGCTCGGCGTACAGCTCACGGGTGGTGCGTTGTTTGGCGATTTGCTGGTACATCAACGGCTGGGTGCCGCTCGGCTCATCTGCTTCGTTGTGACCGCGACGGCGGTAGCAAACCAGGTCGATTACCACGTCACGCTTGAACTGCATGCGGTAGTCGATGGCCAACTGGGTCACGAACAATACGGCTTCCGGATCATCACCATTTACATGGAGGATCGGCGCCTGGATCATTTTCGCAACATCAGTGGCGTACTCGGTGGAACGCGAGTCTTCCGGGTTGCTGATGGTGAAGCCAACCTGGTTGTTGATGACGATGTGAACGGTACCGCCAGTCTTGAAGCCGCGGGTCTGCGACATCTGGAAGGTTTCCATGACCACGCCTTGACCGGCGAATGCCGCATCACCGTGGATGGAAATAGGCAGAACCTTTTCACCGGTCGGATCGTTACGACGATCCTGACGGGCACGCACAGAACCCTCGACCACTGGCGAAACAATTTCCAGGTGGGAGGGGTTGAACGCCATGGCCAGGTGGACTTCGCCGCCTGTGGTCATCACGTTGGACGAGAAGCCCTGGTGGTATTTAACGTCACCGGAACCCAGCTCGACCTTCTTCTTGCCTTCGAACTCATCGAACAGATCGCGCGGATTCTTGCCGAAAGTGTTAACCAACACGTTCAGACGACCACGGTGGGCCATGCCGATGACGATTTCCTTGGTGCCGTAGGAACCGGAACGCTGGATCAACTCGTCGAGCATCGGAATCAGGCTCTCGCCGCCTTCCAAACCGAAACGCTTGGTACCCGGGTATTTGGTACCCAGGTATTTTTCCAGACCTTCAGCTGCAGTGACGCGCTCAAGCAGGTGGCTCTTGAGGTCGGAGGAGATCACCGGACGGCTGCGCACGCTTTCCAGACGCTGCTGGAACCAGTGGCGCTGTTCGGTATCGACGATATGCGTAAACTCAGCGCCAATGGTGCGGCAATATGTCTGCTGCAACGCTTCGTGAATTTCGCGTAGGCTCGCTTCCTCCTTGCCGAGGAACAGGTCGCCGGCACGGAAGGTCGTATCAAGATCGGCATTGGTCAAGCCGTAATGATTGATCGACAGGTCTGCAGGTGCAGGACGCTGCCACAGCCCCAGCGGGTCAAGCTGGGCTGCTTGGTGGCCACGCATACGGTAGGCCTGGATCAGTCGCAGTACTTCAACTTGCTTCTTTTCATGCTCACTGCTCACGCTTGCGGCGGAAACCGGCTGGGCGCGGCGCTGGTTCTTTGCCAGCAGCACGAAATGATCGCGAATCGTCGAGTGCGATACATCGGTGGCAGCGTTGCCGTCAGCGGGCAACGTCTGAAATTTGGTGCGCCATTCTTCTGGCACAGCGTTAGGGTCGTGCAGGTAGAGCTCATAAAGCTCTTCCACATAGGCAGCGTTACCACCTGAAAGATAGCCGCTGTTCCACATGCGCTGCATCACGCTTTCTTGCATGCTTGGTCACCCTCGGTTAGGGGACACCACCGGCGAAGACACCGAGCCTGCTTGCAAAGTCCGAGTGCAGCGACCAAAACAAGCCACTTAGGATCACGCTGATAGTCCGGGTACCAACCCGGATGCCCCTGCTTGTCTCATTTCTTCAAAATAAGAGCCGCGCTTTGTAAGTCGCTGCTCAGGTTAAGACTACGGCGCCGGTTGAAGCCTGCGCCGTAGCATCTACGGGCACAACGGTTCTGCTTTTACTACAACGTCAGTTACACGCCGCTTTGCAGCAACATGCTACGTACGTGACCAATGGCCTTAGTCGGGTTCAGGCCTTTAGGACATACGTTGACGCAGTTCATGATCCCGCGGCAGCGGAATACGCTGAACGGGTCATCCAGTGAAGCCAGACGCTCGGACGTTTGGGTGTCACGGCTATCTGCCAGGAAGCGATACGCTTGCAGCAGTGCAGCCGGACCCAGGAACTTGTCCGGGTTCCACCAGAAGGACGGGCAGGAAGTCGAGCAGCAAGCGCACAGGATGCACTCGTACAGACCGTCCAGCTTCTCGCGTTCTTGCGGGGTCTGCAGACGCTCGATGGCCGGAGCCGGCGTGTCGTTCTGCAGGAATGGCTTAACCTTCTCGTATTGCTTGTAGAAGATGCTCATATCGACGACCAGGTCACGGATTACCGGCAAACCTGGCAGTGGACGAACGATCAGCTTGTTGCCTTTGACGACAGCGGACAGCGGCGTGATGCACGCCAGGCCGTTTTTGCCGTTGATGTTCATGCCGTCGGAACCGCAGACACCTTCACGGCAAGAGCGACGATAGGAGAAACCTTCGTCCTGCTCTTTGACCAGCGCCAGCACGTCCAGCACCATCAGGTCTTTACCATCGGTATTGACCTGGAATTCCTGCATGAACGGCGCAGCGTCCTGATCAGGGTTGTAGCGATAAACACTGACTTTCAACATGGCGGCCACCCTTAATAAGTCCGAATCATTGGTTCAAACGTAGGGACTGTTTTTGGCGAGAAGTTCACGGCACGCTTGGTTACGCGCTTGTCACCCGGGAAGTACAGGGTGTGGCATAGCCAGTTAACGTCGTCGCGCTCTTCGAAGTCTTCACGGGCGTGAGCGCCGCGGGACTCTTTGCGAACTTCTGCGGCGATGGCAGTTGCTTCAGCCACTTCCAGCAGGTTCTGCAATTCAAGGGCTTCGATACGAGCGGTGTTGAACGCCTGACTCTTGTCGTTGATCTTGACGTTGGCGATACGGCCACGCAGATCAGCGAGCTGGGCGATACCCTTCTGCATGTATTCGCCGGTACGGAACACACCGAAGTAGTTCTGCATGCAGCTTTGCAGCTCTTTACGCAGGGTAGCAACGTCTTCACCGTCAGTGCGCGAGTTCAGGCCATCGAGACGTGCCAGGGCAGCGTCGATGTCGGACTGGCGAGCACGTGTGTAATCGACGCCTTCCTTGAGAGTCTGCTCCAGGAACAGGCCGGCAGCACGACCGAACACCACCAGGTCGAGCAGCGAGTTGCCACCCAGACGGTTGGCGCCGTGAACCGATACGCACGCCACTTCACCTACGGCGAACAGACCAGGAATGATCTGATCAACGCCATCGGCGTCCTGGGTGATCGCCTGGCCGTGAATGTTGGTGGCAACACCGCCCATCATATAGTGGCAGGTTGGAACAACCGGGATCGGCGCAACAGCCGGATCGACGTGGGCGAAGGTTTTGGACAGCTCCATGATGCCCGGCAGACGGCTGTGCAGTACTTCTTCACCGAGGTGATCGAGTTTCAACATCACGTGGTCGCCATCAGGACCACAGCCGTTGCCGGCGATGATCTCTTTAACCATGGAACGGGCTACAACGTCACGACCGGCAAGGTCCTTGGCGTTAGGAGCATAACGCTCCATGAAGCGCTCGCCGTTCTTGTTGATCAGGTAACCACCTTCACCACGGCAACCTTCGGTCACCAGTACACCGGCGCCGGCGATGCCAGTCGGGTGGAACTGCCACATTTCGATGTCTTGTACCGGAACGCCTGCACGCAGGGCCATGCCGATACCGTCACCGGTGTTGATCAGGGCGTTGGTGGTGGACGAGTAGATCCGGCCTGCACCGCCGGTCGCCAATACGGTGGCGTTGGCGCGTACATAGGAGGTTTCGCCGGTTTCGATGCAGATGACGATCATGCCGACAAAGGCACCATCTTCGTTCTTCACCAGGTCGACGCCGTAGTATTCGTTGAGGAATACGGTGCCTGCCTTCAGGTTGGCTTGATACAGGGTGTGCAACAGCGCGTGACCGGTACGGTCGGCTGCAGCGCAGGTACGGGCGGCCTGGCCACCTTTACCGAAATCTTTCGACTGACCGCCGAACGGACGCTGGTAGATGCGGCCCTGTTCGGTACGGGAGAACGGCAGACCCATGTGCTCCAGTTCGAAGACCGCTTCCGGGCCTACGGAACACATGTATTCGATAGCGTCCTGGTCACCGATATAGTCGGAACCCTTGACGGTATCGTACATGTGCCAGCGCCAGTCATCGTTTGGATCGGCGGAGGCGATGGCGCAGGTGATGCCACCCTGGGCCGAAACGGTATGGGAACGGGTCGGGAACACCTTGGTGATCACGGCAGTCTTGTGACCGCCCTGGGCCAGTTGCAGCGCAGCACGCATGCCGGCACCGCCGCCACCAATGATGATGGCATCGAATGAAAGTGTATTAACTGTGTTAGCCATGAATCAGATACCCCAAAGAATCTGCACACCCCAGACGAAGTAAGCGAACATCGCGACGCCGCATACTGCCTGGAAGAGGAAACGTACTGCAGTCGCGGACTTGCCCAGCGCCATCGGCGTCAGGTAGTCGGTCGCGATGGTCCACATGCCGACCCAGGCGTGAGCGCCCAGGGCCACAAGGGCCAGCAGACTGAAGATACGCATCCCGCTGTGGGAGAACAGGCCGTGCCATTGGGCATAGTCGATACCCGGATTGGCAACGAGATATCCGATCAGGAAGATGAAATAAGCCGCGAGAACGACCGCAGACACACGCTGCGCCATCCAGTCATAGAGGCCCGAACGCGACAGGTTCGTAACGCTGGTTACCATATCCAAACTCCCGCCAGAACGATCATCACCAAGGAAATGGCGATAACGATTTTCGAGCCCAGCTTGCCGCCTTCCAGCGTCTCACCGATACCCATGTCCATGATCAAGTGGCGAACACCGGCCACCAGGTGATACAGCAAAGCGGACAGGAGGCCCCACGCCACGAACTTGGCCAGCGGACTGGTCATACATGCCTTCACCTCGGCGTATCCCTCTTCCGAACCCAGGGATTTGCTCAATGCATAAAGCATGATGCCCAGGCCGAGAAACAGGATGATGCCGGAAACACGGTGCAGGAATGACGTCACGCCGGTGATGGGGAGTTTGATGGTCCTTAGGTCTAGGTTTACAGGTCGTTGGCTATTCACGGCTTTTTTTCACACTGAAGAGCCCCTAACAATCAGGGCAAAGTTGTTGGGGGGAGCACTGGTCAGGTAAGCACCACCCAGGGAGTGCGACCCCCAATGAAAACAAGCCCAAAAGCCCTTGGCGGTCGGTGGTCGAGTATAGACAGTTAGGCAACTAATGACAACGCGCGCACCTCACCCTAATAGCTGATTGCGCTGTTGGGATAAAAGGCGTAAACGGCAGGTAATTTCGAGGAAAAAGTACGGTTAAAGCCTTCTGGAGCAAGACTTTAGGCAAATTGACATTCGAATTTATCTCACTATAGTGGTGCGGGCCCTGCGTGGGGGGTCTGTCTGATGATTTGAAGCATAAATAGGAGGCCACATGGCTGACAAAAAAGCGCAGTTGATCATCGAGGGCGCAGCCCCCGTCGAGCTGCCCATTTTAACCGGCACCGTTGGTCCTGATGTTATCGACGTACGGGGCCTGACGGCCACGGGCCGTTTTACATTCGACCCAGGCTTCATGTCGACCGCTTCTTGCGAGTCGAAGATCACCTATATTGATGGTGATAATGGCATCCTGCTACATCGGGGCTACCCGATCGAACAGTTGGCCGAGAAGTCGGACTACCTGGAAACCTGCTACCTGCTGCTAAATGGCGAATTGCCAACAGCCGAGCAGAAAGCCCAGTTCGTCAGCACCGTGAAGAATCACACCATGGTGCATGAGCAGTTGAAGACATTCTTCAATGGCTTTCGCCGCGACGCCCACCCGATGGCCGTCATGTGCGGCGTGGTTGGCGCCCTGTCGGCCTTCTACCACGACTCCCTGGACATCAATAACCCGCAGCATCGCGAAATTTCCGCGATCCGCCTGGTTGCCAAGATGCCGACCCTCGCAGCGATGGTTTACAAGTACTCCATGGGCCAACCCATGATGTACCCGCGCAACGACCTGACGTACGCGGAAAACTTCCTGCACATGATGTTCAATACCCCGTGCGAGATCAAACCGATCAGCCCGGTGCTGGCCAAGGCAATGGACCGGATCTTTATCCTCCACGCCGACCACGAACAGAACGCCTCGACTTCTACCGTGCGCCTGGCGGGCTCTTCGGGTGCCAACCCGTTCGCCTGTATCGCTGCCGGTATCGCCGCACTGTGGGGCCCTGCCCACGGCGGCGCGAACGAAGCCGTATTGAGCATGCTCGATGAAATCGGCGATGTGTCGAACATCGACAAGTTCATCGCCAAGGCCAAGGACAAGAACGATCCGTTCAAGTTGATGGGCTTCGGTCACCGGGTCTACAAGAACCGCGACCCGCGCGCCACTGTGATGAAGAAGACCTGCGACGAAGTACTGAAGGAACTGGGGATCAACAACGATCCGCAACTCCAACTGGCCATGCGCCTGGAAGAGATCGCCCTGACCGACCCGTACTTCATCGAACGCTCGCTGTACCCGAACGTCGACTTCTACTCCGGGATCATCCTCAAGGCCATCGGCATTCCAACCAGCATGTTCACCGTGATCTTCGCCCTGGCGCGGACCGTGGGCTGGATCTCCCACTGGAAAGAAATGCTCTCCAGCCCGTACAAGATTGGCCGTCCGCGCCAGCTGTACACCGGCTACGAGCAGCGTGATATCTCCAAGCTGGAAGACCGCAAATAAGCAGTGTCTTGCGATAACCGCTTAGCTGCACCGAATACGGCCTCCTCTTGGAGGCCGTATTTTTTTGTGCAGGATTTGTGTTGGGGAACAATTGTGGCGAGGGGGCTTGCCCCCGTTGGGCTGCGCAGCAGCCCTAAAACAGGCGCAGTGTTATCCCTGAAAACCGCAACCTTCCTTCTGGGGCCGCTTCGCAGTCCTGCGGGGGCAAGCCCCCTCGCCACAAAAAGCCCGGCTACCACAAATTGACCACCCATAAAAAATGCCCCGATCTCTCGACCGGGGCATTTTTATGGGTGCAGCTTATGTAGCTGTCTTTCGACAACCCTTAGTGAGAAACCGCCCCACTCGCCCCCAGACCGGTCTGCGAACGCACAAACTGCGGGTAGAATAGCGCCCGCTCTTTTTCCGCTGCCGCCGACTTGTCGGTGATGGAGAAGAACCAGATCCCGACGAACGCAATGATCATCGAGAACAGTGCTGGATACTCGTAAGGGAAGATGGCTTTTTCATGGTGCAGGATCGAGACCCAGATGGTTGGACCAAGGACCATCAGGCCAACGGCACTGATCAGACCCAACCAGCCACCAATCATCGCACCGCGAGTGGTGAGATTTTTCCAGTACATGGAAAGCAGCAACACCGGGAAGTTACAGCTGGCAGCAATGGAGAACGCCAGACCGACCATGAACGCGATGTTCTGGCTTTCGAACAGGATGCCCAGGCCAATAGCCAGCACCGCCAGGGCGATGGTGGTGATCTTCGAGACGCGAATTTCATCCTTCTCGTTGGCCTTGCCTTTCTTGATCACGCTGGCATACAGGTCATGGGACACCGCCGAAGCACCGGCCAGGGTCAAACCGGCAACCACCGCGAGAATGGTGGCGAAGGCCACGGCTGAGATAAAGCCCAGGAAGATGCTGCCACCCACCGCGTTGGCCAGATGCACCGCCGCCATGTTGTTGCCGCCCAACAAGGCACCTGCCGCATCCTTGAAGGCCGGGTTGGTGCTGACCAGCAGAATCGCGCCGAAGCCGATGATAAAGGTCAGGATGTAGAAGTAGCCGATAAAGCCAGTGGCATACAGCACGCTCTTGCGAGCTTCCTTGGCATCGCTCACGGTGAAGAAGCGCATCAGAATGTGAGGCAGGCCAGCGGTACCGAACATCAGTGCCAGACCGAGGGAGAATGCCGAAATCGGATCTTTCACCAGGCCGCCCGGGCTCATGATCGCTTCACCTTTAGGGTGAACCTTGATCGCCTCAGCAAACAGCATGTTGAAGTCGAAGTTGACGTGTTTCATTACCATCAGCGCCATGAACGAGGCACCGGACAGCAGCAACACCGCCTTGATGATCTGCACCCAAGTGGTCGCCAACATGCCGCCGAACAGCACGTACATGCACATCAGGATACCCACCAGGATCACCGCCACATGGTAATCAAGGCCGAACAGCAGCTGAATCAGCTTGCCGGCGCCAACCATCTGCGCGATCAGGTAGAACGCCACCACTACCAGGGAGCCGCAAGCCGACAGGCTGCGGATCTGGGCTTGCCCGAGGCGATAGGACGCCACGTCGGCAAAGGTGTATTTACCCAGGTTACGCAGGCGCTCGGCGATCAGGAACAGAATGATCGGCCAGCCCACCAGGAAGCCGATCGAGTAGATCAGGCCGTCGTAGCCGGAGGTGAACACCAGCGCGGAAATCCCCAGGAAAGACGCCGCCGACATGTAGTCGCCGGCAATCGCCAAACCGTTCTGGAACCCGGTGATCTTGCCGCCAGCCGCATAGTAGTCAGCCGCCGACTTGTTACGCTTGGACGCCCAGTAAGTAATGCACAACGTCGCGCCAACAAAGGCTACGAACATCAGGATCGCTGCAACGTTCAGCGGTTGTTTATGCACTTCACCAGTCAACGCTTCCGCCGCCCAAACAGCAGGAGCAAAGACCGAAGCGCCGAATACAGCCAATAGACGACGGATCATTGCGCAGCCTCCTTGAGAATCGCATTGTTCAGCTCGTCGAATTCGCCGTTGGCGCGTCGTACATAGATGGCGGTGAGGACGAAAGCTGAAACAATCAGCCCGACCCCGATCGGGATTCCCCAGGTAATGGACGAACCGGGGCTGATCTTGCCCCCCAGTATTTGTGGCCCATAGGCAATCAACAGGATGAATCCAGAGTACAGCCCAAGCATGATCGCCGAGAGAATCCAGGCGAACTTTTCCCTTTTACTAACCAGCTCCTTGAAGCGCGGGCTGTTTTGAATCGAGAGGTAAATGCTGTCGTTCATTGTTTTTATCCTCGCAGCACAGATTATTGTTGGAACGTATCTACTTTATGCAGCTGCGGGACAGGTTCCAGACGACCTTAGTATTAGAACGACTTGGACTTTGTCGCCAACTTTGCCACCATTAAATATCGGGCTGCAAAGCCAGAAACAACAAAACCCGCCTGACGAAAACGCCAGACGGGCTTGCAGAGTGCGAACTAGACGCCTTGCTTGATTACGGAGCGGTCCACTCAGCAACACGCTCAGGGTGCTTGGCGACCCAATCCTTGGCCGCTGCATCAGGCTTGGCGCCCTCTTGGATGGCCAGCATCACTTCGCCGATTTCATCCTTGGAGGCCCACTGGAATTTTTTCAGGAAGGCCACGACTTCAGGCGCTTTCTTCTCCAGGCCCTTGCTGCCGATGCTGTTCACAGTTTCGGCAGCACCATAAATCCCTTTTGGATCGTCAAGGAAACGCAGTTTCCACTTGGCGAACATCCAGTGTGGCACCCAGCCGGTGACCGCAATGGACTCCTGCTTGTCTTCGGCACGGGTCAGTTCGGCGATCATGGCGGCGCCGGAGCTGGCTTGCAGCTTGTAGTCCAGGCCATAGGCCTTGATGGCTTCGTCGGTCTTGAGCATCACGCCTGAACCGGCATCGATGCCGACGATCTTGTTCTTGAAGGTAGTGTCATCCTTGAGGTCGGCAATGGACTTGGCCTTGACATACTCCGGCACGATCAAGCCAATCTTGGCGTCCTTGAAGTTGGGGCCGTAGTCGACCACTTTGTCCTTGTTTTTAGCCCAGTATTCACCGTGGGTCACCGGCAGCCAGGCCGAGAGCATGGCGTCGAGTTTGCCGGTGGCCACGCCTTGCCACATGATCCCGGTGGCGACCGCTTGCAGTTTCACGTCATAACCGAGCTTTTGCTTGATCACTTCTGCCGCCACGTGGGTGGTAGCGACACTGTCCGACCAGCCATCCACATAGCCGATGCTCAGGGTTTTGCTGTCGGCGCTGGCCAGTGTGGAGTTCATCGCAAGCACCAGTGCGGCACCTGCGCCCAAGAGTCGTCGCATCTTCATCGTTACTTCCCCGAAAGTGCTGCGCCCGACGGATGCCGAGCGACGTCAACCTATTGTTATGTGGTGCACCGCGCCCCCTTCACGCGCATCGATCATGCTGTCGCGACATCAGTGGAGTGCTGACACTTCGATCATCAACCTGCTGCCACGAGCGACCTGCTCTGACTGCGACCTCAGGTAAGCAGGAAACGACATCACATCGCCAGCAGGTCGAGTTATAGGACACCTGGTAACAATCCCGCCCGAACTTTGCATGTCAAAATTATGCAGCCCCACTGGCGCCGACCAAATACGGGTAAGATGCGCGGCTTTGCCCCCAGACGGCCAGACCATGCCCGCGACCGCCCGCTTCCCTGCCCTGCCCTATTTATTCGCCTTGCTGCTGGGCCTCTTTGCCCTCGGTGGCTATTGGTACGGCCTCGGCCAACCGGTGCTGCTGCCGGATGTCGCCAGCGCCAGTCACAAGTTACAATGTGCGTCCTATACACCGTTCGACAAAGACCAATCACCCTTCGACCAGCCGTTCAAACTGCGTCCTGAGCGCATGGACGCCGACCTCGCG
The DNA here is from genome assembly GCF_040310325.1 of Pseudomonas sp. HY7a-MNA-CIBAN-0227. Taxonomy (NCBI): domain Bacteria; kingdom Pseudomonadati; phylum Pseudomonadota; class Gammaproteobacteria; order Pseudomonadales; family Pseudomonadaceae; genus Pseudomonas; species Pseudomonas sp. HY7a-MNA-CIBAN-0227. The sequence goes on from NZ_JBEOPT010000009.1 coordinate 70,589, forward strand.
CTGCTGTCCACCCGCTTTGAATGCATTCGCACCTACTCGATGACCGGCCTTGAAGCCCTGCCGGATCTGGCGCGCAAGCACGGCTTGAAGCTGATGATCGGCGCCTGGGTCAACAGCAACCCGGTGGATACCGCCAAGGAAGTCGACCTGCTGATTGCCTCCGCCAATGCCAACGCCGACGTCGTCACGTCGGTGATCGTCGGTAACGAAACCCTGCTGCGTAAGGAAATCACCGCCACCCAGCTGGTGAAGCTGATCCAGCGGGTCAAGAGCCAGATCAAGCAGCCCGTCACCTACGCCGATGTGTGGGAGTTCTGGCTACAACACCCGCAAATCGCTCCAGCGGTAGATTTCCTGACCATTCACTTGCTGCCGTACTGGGAAGATGACCCGGCGGGGATCGACCAGGCACTCCGGCATGTCGGCGATATCCGCCAGACCTTCGGCAACCGCTTCGCCCCCAAGGACGTGATGATCGGCGAGACCGGTTGGCCGAGCGAAGGCCGCCAGCGCGAAACCGCCGTGCCTAGCCGAGTCAACGAAGCCAAGTTCATCCGCGGCTTTGTTGCCATGGCCGAATCGAATGGCTGGCACTACAACCTGATCGAAGCCTTTGACCAGCCATGGAAGCGCGCCAGCGAAGGTGCGGTGGGCGGTTACTGGGGTTTGTTTGATGCCGATCGCCAGGACAAGGGCGTGCTGGCCGGGCCGGTCACCAATGTGCCGTACTGGCCGATGTGGCTGGGCGTTGGCGGGATAATCCTGTTGGGCACACTGGTGTTGGGCGGGCGCGTTCGCAGCACACGCGCCGCCCTGCTGTTGCCGTTGCTGGGCGCGGTGGCGGCTTGCTCGATGGGTAGCTGGAGCGAGTTGACCCGTGTCACCGCGCGTTTTACTGATGAATGGATCTGGGCTGCGTTGCTGGTGGCCTTGAACCTGCTGGTGCTGGCCCATGCAGCCCTGGCCCTGAGCACACGTGAAGGTTGGCGCGCACGCAGTTTCAACTGGCTGGAACAGCGCGCCGGCTGGCTGGTGGCGCTGGCTGGCTTTGCCGGTGCGGTAATGATGCTGGCGCTGGTGTTTGACCCGCGCTATCGCAGCTTCCCGAGCGCGGCATTGCTGCTGCCGGCACTGGTGTATCTGGTGCGTCCGGTCACTGGGCCGCGTCGGGAGATTGCCTTGCTCGCGTTCATCATCGGTGCCGGCATTGCGCCGCAGCTGTATCGCGAAGGCTTGATGAACCAGCAGGCCCTGGGTTGGGCGCTGGTGAGTGTATTGATGGTCGCGGCGTTGTGGCGTTGCTTGCGGGTTCGCAAATAAGGCTTCTGTGGCGAGGGGGCTTGCCCCCTCGCCACAGGTTACTCGGCGGCCCGCGGCGCCCTGACCAAGCGCAATCCGGCAATAACTACGGCGAACACTGCAAACGTGGTGTTGTACAACGCCAACGCCGCAAACCCGAACACCAATCCCAGCACCGCCAAGCCCCACCCGGCACGCCCCGGCACAAAAAACGCCAGCACCGACGTTACCAGCGCCGCCCAGCCCATCACTTTGAAGTGAATCATCAGGCCCAGGTTCGAGCGCACCTGGCATTCCCAGCGGCTGGCCTCATCAGCGCAAATGCCGACCCACTGCCCGTCCTCCATAAAGCCGTAACGAGCCCCATAACAGGCGGCCAGCCATAACGGTAGGGCAATAAGCAGCAGAATCAGCGGCAAGCGGCGGGACATGGGGCACTCCGATAGGCGAAAACGGCGCCCAGCTTAATCGCCCGGTAGCGGTTGGCAAGGCTTGTACGCAGATAAGTGTTCAACAAAACGTGCCAAAGTGTATCGTCTAGCTACTATTATTCTGACTCTCGCTGTTTTTACCGACTTTTTGTGCCGACGGCTGGCACTTCGGTGGCAACGCCGTGGTCATAGCCTGCGAACTTCATTCAGCACGTTTCCTCTTAGGGATTAAGTCATGCTCCGTTCCTTACGCTGTGCGGCCCTGTTGGGCGGCCTTTTTTTAAGTGCGTCAGCACTGGCGGTCGATGTCGACCCCGCCAGCTATGGCTACCCTTTGACCAACCCGTTCGAAGCGACCATCGCCACCACGCCCCCTCATCTTCGACCTGAACTGCCGACCGATGACGAGATCGATCAGTCTGACTACAGCCTGACGATGCGCCCGGAACGTGAATTCAGCCTGCCCGACAACTTCTGGGCGGTAAAGAAACTCACCTACCGCATGGCCAAGCAAGACCATGCCGCGCCGCTGATTTTCCTGATCTCCGGCACTGGTGCGCGCTACGACAGCACCATCAACGAATACCTGAAAAAGCTCTATTACAAGGCCGGTTACCATGTGGTCCAGTTGTCGTCGCCCACCAGCTTCGACTTCATCAGCGCTGCGTCGCGCTTCGCCACACCGGGCATCACCAGTGAAGACGCTGAGGACATGTACCGGGTAATGCAAGCCGTGCGCGCGCAACACCCGCGCCTGCCGGTCACCGAGTACTACCTCACCGGCTACAGCCTGGGGGCCCTGGACGCAGCATTCGTCAGTAAGCTGGACGAGACCCGGCGCAGCTTCAATTTCAAGAAAGTGCTGCTGCTCAACCCTCCGGTCAACCTCTACACCTCGGTCACCAACCTCGACAAGCTGGTGCAAACCGAGGTCAAGGGCATCAACAACAGCACCACGTTCTATGAACTGGTGCTGAACAAGCTGACCCGCTACTTCCAGCAAAAGGGCTACATTGACCTCAACGACGCCCTGCTTTACGACTTCCAGAACTCCAAGCAGCACCTGTCCAACGAACAAATGGCGATGCTGATCGGCACCACGTTCCGCTTTTCGGCGGCCGACATTGCCTTTACCTCAGACCTGATCAACCGCCGCGGCCTGATCATCCCACCGAAATACCCAATCACCGAAGGCACCAGCCTCACGCCGTTCCTCAAGCGTGCGCTGCAATGCGACTTCGACTGCTACCTGACCGAACAAGTGATCCCGATGTGGCGCGCCCGTTCCGATGGCGGCAGCCTGTTGCAGTTGATCGACCAGGTCAGCCTCTACGCCCTCAAGGATTACCTGCGCGACAGCCCGAAAATTGCGGTCATGCACAACGCCGATGATGTAATCCTCGGCCCTGGCGACCTCGGCTTCCTGCGTAAAACCTTCGGCGATCGCTTGACCGTCTACCCACTGGGCGGCCACTGCGGCAACCTCAATTACCGCGTCAACGCCGACGCTATGCTGGAGTTCTTCCGTGGCTAAATATCTCCTGCTTATTGCTGCGTTACTCTGCACAGGCGCCGCCAATGCCGATAACAGCAAGGCCCACACACCCACCATGGTCGATGAAGACGGCTTCAAGGAACCGCTGAGCAAGCTCAAGTTCAACCCTGGCCTGGACCAGCGTGAATTCGAACGCTCGACGCTGAACGCCCTCAACGTCTACGACCCGATGGAGTCGTGGAACCGTCGGGTGTACCACTTCAACTACCGCTTCGACCAATGGGTGTTCCTGCCGGTGGTCGACGGTTACCGCTATGTCACCCCAAGTTTCCTGCGTACTGGCGTCAGCAATTTCTTCAACAACCTGGGTGACGTACCCAACCTGATGAACAGCCTGCTGCAGCTCAAGGGCCATCGCTCCCTGGAGACCACCGGGCGCCTGCTGCTCAACACCACCCTCGGCATCGCCGGCCTGTGGGACCCTGCCACCGCCATGGGCCTGCCGCGCCAGAGCGAAGACTTCGGCCAGACCCTGGGTTTCTATGGCGTGCCGGGCGGTGCCTATGTGGTGCTGCCAATTTTCGGCCCGTCGAACCTGCGGGACACCGGCGGTCTGCTGGTGGACTACAGCGCCGAATCCCAGATCAACTTCCTCAATGTGTCCAAGGTCAGCGAAAACCATCCGGAAATCTGGGCCCTGCGCGCCGTCGACAAGCGCTACCAGACCAGCTTCCGCTACGGTCAGATGAACTCGCCGTTTGAGTATGAGAAGGTGCGCTACGTGTACACCGAGTCGCGCAAGTTGCAGATTGCCGAGTAACGGCAAGCGCGCACAAAAAAGGCCATTCGATTGAATGGCCTTTTTTATTGCGGCGAAGTCCTAGGCTTTCACTGCTTTCCAGGTCTTGCCGACAACGCTGACAACACCCAACACCACCGCCCCGGCAATAATCCCCGCCACCGCATTGAGCAAGGTCGGCATCAACCAGGCCAAACCGCCGGTGCTCTGGCTGACGGTTTCAATCCAGTGATGCACCACCGGCACACCATGGGTGAGGATGCCGCCGCCGACCATGAACATTGCAGCCGTGCCGATCACCGACAGGCTTTTCATCATGTAGGGCGCGGCGCGCAAAATTGCCCCGCCAATACTGCGGGCCACCTGGCCGGGCTTTTGGGTGAGCCACAGGCCTAGGTCGTCGAGCTTGACGATGCCGGCTACCAGCCCATACACGCCGACAGTCATGACGAGGGCGATGCCCGACAAGACGATGACTTGCTGCATCAGCGGCGCATCGGCCACGGTGCCCAGGGTGATGGCAATGATTTCTGCCGAGAGGATAAAGTCAGTGCGGATTGCGCCCTTGATCTTGTCCTTCTCAAAGGCCACCAGATCAGTGGCCGGATCGGCGACGGCCTGCACCAGTTGTGCATGTTCGGCGTGGTCTTCAGCCTTGCTGTGGAGGAACTTGTGGGCCAGTTTCTCAAAGCCTTCGAAACACAGGTAAGCGCCACCGAGCATCAATAGCGGCGTGACGGCCCAAGGCACGAAGGCGCTGATGAGCAACGCAGTAGGCACCAGGATCAGTTTGTTGACAAACGAGCCCTTGGCTACCGCCCATACCACCGGAATTTCGCGCTCGGCGCGTACACCGGAAACTTGCTGGGCGTTAAGGGCCAAGTCATCGCCCAATACGCCAGCAGTTTTCTTGGCGGCCATTTTTGTCATCAGCGCGACGTCGTCGAGAACGGCGGCGATGTCGTCTATCAGTACTAGTAAGCTGCTTCCTGCCATGAATCAGGCGTCCTTAATGTGGGATAGTGGCGAGCATAGCGCGGCGCAAGGCATTGCGGGCACATTCTTGAGGCTCGCGGATAGCCGGTGCTACCATGCGCAACCGCCTGTCTTGGCAAGGAAACTCCTGGTCTATGAGCACCATTCGCGAGCGCAACAAAGAACTGATCCTGCGGGCTGCCAGCGAGGAGTTTGCCGACAAGGGGTTCGCCGCAACCAAAACCAGTGACATAGCCGCCAAAGCCGGCCTGCCCAAACCCAACGTCTATTACTACTTCAAGTCCAAGGACAACCTCTACCGCGAGGTGCTCGAAAGCATCATCGAGCCGATCCTTGCCGCCTCCACGCCATTCAATCCCGACTGCGACCCCAAGGAAGTGTTGACGGCGTACATCCGCTCGAAAATCTGTATCTCGCGCGACCTGCCCTTCGCCTCCAAGGTCTTCGCCAGCGAAATCATGCACGGCGCGCCACACCTGAGCCCCGACCTGGTGGAACAGCTCAACGCCCAGGCCAAACACAACATCGCGTGCATCCAGACCTGGGTAGATCGCGGACAGATCGCCGCCATCGACCCCAACCACCTGATGTTCAGCATCTGGGCCGCGACGCAGACGTATGCCGACTTCGACTGGCAAATCTCGGTGGTGACCGGAAAAGAAAAGCTGGACGAAGCCGACTATGAAGCGGCAGCCCAGACGATTATTCGGTTGGTGCTCAAGGGCTGTGAGCCCGACTGATGGACCGCAGCGCCTGCGCCAGTCGCGAGTAAGTCGAATCGTCGCACCGCCGCTCCCACATTTTTGATCTGTGAACACATTCAACATGTGGGAGCGGCGGTGCGACTTGCTCGCGATGGGGCCCTTCCAGTCACCTCAAGTCAGGCTGACACCCCCGCATCCGCCAGCAATCCTACCCCCTCGATCGCACTGATTGCACACTGCTCATCGATGTCCGAAGTATCCCCGCTGATCCCAATCGCCCCCAGCACCACCCCATCCCGATCCTTGATCAACACCCCTCCCGGCGCCGGCACCACGCTGCCCTGCCCCAGGCTGTTCAACGCTGCAATAAACGCTGGCCGCTGCTGCGCATCCAACGCCAACAACCGCGAGCCCTTGCCCAGGGCAATCGCCCCCCAGGCCTTGCCGATGGCGATCTGTGGGCGCAGCAGGCTCGCACCGTCTTCGCGCTGCAGGGTGATCAAGTGCCCGCCGCTGTCGAGCACCGCGATGGTCAGTGGTGCAGCGGCAATGGTGCGGCCTGCGGCGATGGCCTGGCTGGCCAGGTTGACTGCGACTTTCAAGGTTAAAGCGCTCATGGGTGCCGTCCTTATCTTGTTATTGGGAAAGCCGTGGGGCTCTGAATGATCAGAAGCCGGACAAAACAAATAGAACACAATAGATTAGTTTTTTGTATACAATATTTACAAACATACGCACCACGCGTCGAAATAACCCCGTCTAAAAGGCTTCCGACGAACGTAAAGGTCAACGAATAAAATGGATTGACCTGCGCCGCTCGCCGTGAATACACTTTGACTAAACACCACTTGTATACAATTACAAAACGCAAGAGGCACCAAAACAATGAGCAAAATGAGAGCAATCGAAGCCGCCGTTCTGGTGATGCGTCGCGAAGGGGTCGACACGGCCTTCGGCATCCCGGGCGCCGCGATCAACCCGCTGTATTCAGCCTTGCAGAAGCTCGGCGGCATCGATCACGTCCTTGCTCGCCACGTTGAAGGCGCCTCGCACATGGCCGAGGGTTACACCCGCACCAAGGCGGGCAACATTGGTGTGTGCATCGGCACTTCGGGGCCGGCCGGTACTGATATGGTCACTGGGTTGTACAGCGCCTGGGCCGACTCGATCCCGATACTCTGTATCACCGGCCAAGCCCCGCGTGCACGGATGCACAAGGAAGACTTCCAGGCCGTGGACATCACCAGCATCGTCAAGCCGGTAACCAAGTGGGCGACCATGGTGATGGAACCCGGCCAGGTGCCCTACGCCTTCCAGAAAGCCTTCTATGAAATGCGTTCCGGCCGCCCAGGCCCGGTGCTGATCGACTTGCCGTTCGACGTTCAAATGGCCGAGATCGAATTCGACATCGACGCCTACCAGCCGCTGCCCCTGTCCAAGCCATTGGCGACCCGCATCCAGGTGGAAAAAGCCCTGGCCCTGCTGGATCAGGCTGAGCGCCCATTGCTGGTCAGCGGTGGCGGCGTGATCAACGCCGACGCCAGCGACCTGCTGGTGGAGTTCGCCGAATTGACCGGCATTCCGGTGATCCCAACCCTGATGGGCTGGGGCACCATCCCCGACGATCACCCGCTGATGGTCGGCATGGTCGGGCTGCAAACTTCCCACCGCTACGGCAACGCAACGATGTTGAAATCGGACGTGGTGCTGGGCATCGGCAACCGCTGGGCCAACCGCCACACCGGTTCGGTGGAGGTGTACACCGAGGGCCGCAAATTCATTCACGTCGATATCGAGCCCATGCAAATCGGCCGTGTATTCACCCCGGACCTGGGCATCGTTTCCGACGCCGGCTGCGCCCTGACCCTATTTATTGAAGTGGCCCGCGAGTGGAAAGCCGCCGGCAAGCTCAAGGACCGCAGCGCCTGGCTCCACGATTGCCAGCAGCGCAAAGCCACCCTGCACCGCAAGACTCACTTCGACAACGTGCCAGTCAAGCCGCAACGGGTGTACGAAGAAATGAACCAGGTGTTCGGCAAAGACACTTGCTACGTCAGCACCATCGGCCTGTCGCAGATTGCCGGCGCGCAGTTCCTGCATGTCTACAAGCCTCGGCACTGGATCAACTGTGGCCAGGCAGGCCCGTTGGGCTGGACCATTCCGGCAGCGCTCGGCGTGGTCAAGGCTGATCCGACCCGCAAGGTCGTGGCACTGTCCGGCGACTATGATTTCCAGTTCATGATCGAGGAGCTGGCGGTGGGCGCGCAGTTCAAACTGCCGTACATCCACGTAGTCGTGAACAACTCCTACCTGGGACTGATTCGCCAGGCCCAGCGCGGTTTCGAAATGGACTACTGCGTGCAGCTGTCCTTCGACAACCTCAACGCACCGGAACTCAACGGTTATGGCGTCGACCACGTGGCTGTCGCCGAAGGCCTGGGTTGCAAGGCCCTGCGGGTATTCGAACCAGATCAGATCCAGCCGGCCTTGCGCCGCGCCCAGGAAATGATCGAAGAATTCAAAGTGCCGGTGATCGTTGAGATTATTCTGGAGCGGGTGACCAATATTTCCATGGGCACCGAGATCAACGCCGTCAATGAATTCGAAGACCTGGCGCTGGTGGGCAATGACGCGCCCACCGCGATTTCGCTGCTCGATTAATGATTGTTCGTTCCCGCGTAATCCGCGGGAACGATGACGCTTTTGAGGAAACCACCATGCCGCGTTTTGCTGCCAACCTGTCCATGCTGTTCACTGAACAGGACTTCCTTGCCCGCTTCAAAGCGGCTGCCGACGCCGGCTTCAGTGGCGTGGAATACTTGTTCCCCTACGAATTCAGCTCCGCCGAAATCAAGGCGCAACTGGATGCCAATGGCCTGACCCAAGTGCTGTTCAATCTGCCGGCCGGTGACTGGGCCAAGGGCGATCGGGGCATTGCCTGCGATCCGGGTCGGGTCGAGGAATTCCGCGCCGGTGTGAGGCTGGCCATCGCCTACGCCCAAGTGCTGGGCAACACCCAGATCAACTGCCTGGCGGGGATTCGTCCACAAGGTGTCGATGAGGTCACGCTGGAAACAACCTTCGTCGCCAACCTCAAATACGCCGCCGACAGGCTGCAAGCGGTGGGCATCAAGCTGGTGATGGAAGCCATCAACACTCGCGATATTCCCGGCTTCTACCTCAACAACACGGCGCAAGCCTTGTCGATTCGCGAGCAGGTGGGCAGCGCCAACCTGTTCCTGCAATACGACATCTATCACATGCAAATCATGGAAGGCGACCTGGCCCGGACCATGGCCGCGCACCTGGGCGAAATCAACCATATCCAGCTGGCAGACAACCCTGGGCGCAATGAACCGGGCACCGGTGAGATCAACTACCGGTTCCTGTTTGAACATTTGGATCGCATTGGTTATCAGGGGTGGGTGGGCTGTGAGTACAAGCCGTTGACCACTACCGAAGCGGGTTTGGGTTGGCTGAAAAGCCACAATGCCATCTAACTGATCGTTCCCGCCCTCCGCATGGGAACAATCAACATCGAATAAAAAGAGGATTTCTTCATGGCTAAAATCGGATTTATCGGCACCGGCATCATGGGTCAGCCCATGGCCGCAAACCTGCAAAAGGCAGGTCATCAACTGTTCCTTTCCGAGCACTTCGGCAAAGCGCCAGAAGAACTGATCGCCGCGGGTGCCGTGGCCCTGGCCAACCCGCAGCAAGTGGCCCAGGAAGCTGAATTCATCATCGTCATGGTGCCCGACACCCCGCAGGTCGACGACGTGTTGTTCCGCGCCGACGGGGTGGCCGCAGGTTTGGGGCCGAACAAAGTCGTCATCGACATGAGCTCGATTTCGCCAACGGCCACCAAGGCCTTCGCCGCAAAAATCAACGAGACCGGCGCGCAATACCTCGACGCCCCAGTGTCCGGCGGTGAAGTCGGTGCCAAGGCCGGCACCTTGAGCATCATGGTCGGTGGCGAGCCACAAACCTTTGAACGGGCCTTGCCGCTGTTCCAGAGCATGGGCAAGAACATCACCTTGGTAGGCAGCAATGGCGACGGCCAGACCGCCAAGGTGGCCAACCAGATCATCGTTGCCCTAAACATCCAGGCGGTGGCCGAAGCGTTGTTGTTCGCCTCGAAAAACGGCGCCGACCCGGCCAAGGTGCGTGAAGCGCTGATGGGCGGGTTTGCCTCCTCGAAGATTCTGGAAGTGCATGGCGAGCGGATGATCAAGGGCACCTTTGATCCGGGCTTTCGCATCAGCCTGCACCAGAAGGATCTGAACCTGGCCCTGGCCGGTGCGAAAGAGTTGGGGATCAACCTGCCCAACACCGCTGGCACCCAGCAAGTGTTCAGCACCTGCGCGGCCATTGGCGGTAGCAACTGGGACCATTCGGCGCTGATCAAGGGGCTGGAGCATATGGCGAATTTTTCGATTCGTGAGTAGGCGCTAGCTTGCTCGCGATGGCCGTCAACGATGACGCTGGGTGCCTGAATAAACCCGGCGTCCTCAGGTTTTTCGCGAGCAAGAACTAGGCGTCCCCCTCGCGCCTACAGGTGGTCGTGTTTGCGCCTGAAGTTTGTGCACCCCTAATAACAAAAATTCCCGGGAGCCCGCTTATGTCGGTCGATCCGCAACACCTGCTTCGCGAGCTGTTTGCCACAGCCATCGACGCTGCCCACCCCCAGCAAGTCCTCGAACCTCATCTGCCCGCCGACCGCACCGGCCGCATCATTGTCATCGGCGCGGGCAAGGCTGCCGCCGCCATGGCCCAGGTTGTCGAAAATTGCTGGCAAGGTGAAGTCTCAGGCCTGGTGGTCACCCGCTACGGCCACGGCGCACCCTGCAAAAAAATCAAAGTAGTCGAAGCCGCCCACCCAGTGCCGGACGCCGCCGGCCAAGCCGTCGCCAAGCGCGTGCTGGAACTGATCAGCAACCTGGAGGAAGACGACCGCGTCATCTTTCTGTTGTCCGGCGGAGGCTCTGCTTTGCTGGCCCTGCCCGCCGCGGGTATCACCCTGGCCGACAAGCAATCGATCAACAAGGCCCTGCTCAAATCCGGCGCCACCATTGGCGAGATGAATTGCGTGCGCAAGCACCTCTCGGCGATCAAGGGCGGGCGCCTGGCCAAGGCATGCTGGCCGGCGACGATCTATACCTACGCGATTTCCGATGTGCCGGGCGAGCAGGCCACGGTCATTGCTTCCGGCCCCACAGTCGGCGACCCAAGCACCTCGCAACAGGCCCTGGCGATCCTCAAGCGCTACCAGATTGAAGCCCCCGTCTCGGTGCGCAGTTGGCTGCAAAACCCCGAGTCGGAAACCGTCAAACCCGGCGATCCGTGTCTGGCCCGCAGCCATTTCCAACTGATCGCCCGCCCGCAACAATCCCTGGAGGCGGTGGCGGTAAAAGTACGCCAGGCCGGGTTCAGCCCACTGATCCTCGGCGACCTGGAAGGCGAAGCGCGGGACGTGGCCAAAGTCCACGCCGGTATCGCCCGGCAAATCGTCCAGCACGGCCAGCCGCTGGCGGCGCCGTGCGTGATTCTTTCCGGCGGCGAAACCACCGTCACCGTGCGCGGCAATGGCCGTGGCGGGCGCAACGCCGAATTCCTCCTGAGCCTGACCGACAGCCTCAAGGGCCTGCCCGGTGTCTACGCCCTGGCCGGTGACACCGATGGCATCGACGGTTCCGAAGACAATGCCGGGGCGATCATGACCCCCTGCAGCTACGCCCGTGCCGAAGCCCTGGGCCTGAGCGCCAGCGATGAGCTGGACAACAACAATGGCTACGGTTACTTCGCCGCGCTCGACGGGCTGATCATCACCGAGCCGACCCGCACCAACGTCAACGATTTTCGCGCCATTGTGATCCTTGAAAGCCCTGACAGAGAGTCTCCTGACCATGACGCCTGACAAGAAGGTCAAAATCCTCGCCACCCTGGGGCCGGCTACCCACGGCATCGATGACATCCGCGAGTTGGTGGAAGCTGGGGTCAACATCTTTCGCCTGAACTTCAGCCACGGCGATCACGCCGATCATGCCCTGCGCTACCAGTGGATTCGCGAGGTGGAGAAACAACTCAACTATCCCCTCGGCATCCTCATGGACCTGCAAGGACCGAAGCTGCGAGTCGGGCGTTTTGCCGAGGGCAAGGTGCAGTTGATTCGTGGCCAGGCCCTGCGCCTTGATCTGGACAGTACTCCCGGCGATCAACGTCGGGTCAACCTGCCCCACCCGGAAATCATCGCGGCCCTGGAGCCCGGCATGGACCTGTTGCTGGATGACGGCAAGCTGCGTTTACGGGTGATCACCAAGTACGCCGATGCCATCGACACCACCGTGCTCAACGGTGGCGAACTGTCGGACCGCAAAGGCGTGAACGTGCCACAAGCCTTGCTGGAACTGAGCCCGCTGACCGCCAAGGACCGCCGCGACTTGAGCTTCGGCCTGGAGTTGGGGGTGGACTGGGTGGCGCTGTCCTTTGTGCAGCGTCCGGAAGACATCCGCGAAGCCCGTGAACTGATCGGCGACAAGGCCTTCCTGATGGCCAAGATCGAGAAGCCCTCGGCAGTGCAGCGCTTGCAGGAAATCGCCGAACTGAGCGACGCGATCATGGTCGCCAGAGGGGATCTGGGGGTGGAGGTGCCGGCTGAGAGTGTGCCGCAGATCCAGAAAGACATCATCACCACCTGCCGCCAACTGGGTAAGCCCGTGGTGGTGGCCACGCAGATGCTCGAATCCATGCGTTTCTCACCAGCGCCGACCCGCGCCGAAGTCACCGACGTGGCCAACGCCGTGGCCGAGGGCGCTGATGCGGTGATGTTGTCGGCAGAAACCGCCTCCGGTGAATACCCGCTGGAAGCGGTGCAGATGATGAGCAAGATCATCCGCCAGGTGGAAAACGGCCCGGATTACCAGACGCAACTGGACGTCAGCCGGCCCAAGGCCGACGCCACGGTATCGGACGCCATCAGCTGCGCGATCCGCCGTATCAGCAGCATCCTGCCGGTGGCGGTGCTGGTGAACTACAGCGAGTCCGGCACCTCCAGCCTGCGGGCGGCTCGGGAGCGGCCATCGGTACCCATCCTCAACCTGACACCAAACCTGTCAACGGCGCGGCGCTTGAGCCTGGCCTGGGGCGTGCATTCGGTGGTCAACGATCGGCTGCGGCAGGTGGATGAGGTGTGTTCCACGGCACTGGAGATTGCCCAGGCACAAGGGATGGCGAAGCGTGGGGATACGTTGGTGATTACCGCGGGGGTGCCGTTTGGGCAGCCGGGGTCGACCAACTCGCTGCGTATAGAGACGTTGATCTAATCACCCTGTGGAGAGGCTTTCCCTGTGGCGAGCGGGCTTGCCCGCGCTGGGGTGCGCAGCGGCCCAAGAACCTGACACTGAGTTCTGCCTGAAAGAACCCAGCGAATTCTTTGGGGTTGCTACGCAACCCAACGCGGGCAAGCCCGCTCGCCACAATAAGCCCGCTCACCACAGGTTCAGTGCCCTCTTCTAGATTAATACTGATGTCCAACCATCCTCAACACTGTTCCGACTGGGCCGAAGCCCTGCTCAACGGCTTCAGCCAGATCTTCCTCCAGCGCCACCCACTGTGTGGCTTGCTGTGCCTGCTGGCGATCCTGTCGGGCGCCCCGAGCCTGCTCGGCGGCGCGTTGCTGGGCGGTGTCGCGGGCCTGCTGACGGCCCAGCGCCGGGGCTATCCCAAGGCCGAACGCCAAGCCGGACTCTACAGCTATAACGGCGTGCTGCTGGGTTTACTGATCAGCCAGCATTTCGTCTGGTCAGCCCTGTTGCCGCCGTTGATTCTGGCCTGTGGCGGCCTCAGTGCGATCCTCACCCGGCAATGGCTCAAGCGCGCGGCGAATCCCGATGACCTGCCGGCCTACACCGCACCCTTTGTTGGGCTGGGCTGGCTGTTGCTAGGCACTACTGCGCCAACGACTGTTGCATGGAGTGAACCCGACACTTGGGCATTGCTCAGTGCACCGTTTACAGGACTTGCGCAAATTATCCTGCTGGATCAACCCCTGGCTGGTCTGTTAATCCTGCTCGGTCTATTGCTCGCCAATCGTCGCGTCGCGCTGTGGGCATTGATCGGCGCCAGCGCTGGCGTGGTACTCGCCCTGTTGCTGGACGAATCCGCCAGCGCCCTGCTTGGCCTGCACAGCTATAACCCGGCGCTAGCGGCTTTAGCATTGAGCCAGCAGCGTCGCCAACCCTGGCTGCCACTGATGGGTATCCTCCTGGCAATCGTCCTCACCCCAGGCTTTGCGGCCCTGAATCTGCCCCCCCTGACCGCGCCATTTATCCTCGCCTGCTGGCTGGTGCACGCCAGTCGCAGGGTTATACAAAGGGCCAGCGTGGACAGCCCGTTCGAATCCCCCTAGGCTTCGCTGAATATTGATTCAGGCGACCTCCATGGACAGCAACAACAACTGGCGTCAGCGGCTCTACGTCATGGTTTTCCAAAGCGACACCGCAGCCGGGCGCCGTTTCGACAGCATCCTGCTGCTGATCATCCTGGCAAGCCTGGTGGTCATAATCCTCGACAGCATCGACGAGGTGCACCAAAACTACGCGAGCGTGCTGGCCTACATTGAATGGGGCTTCACCATCATCTTCGCCATCGAGTATGTGTTGCGGCTGTATTGCTCCCCCAAGCCGTTGCGCTATGCCTTCAGCTTCTACGGGCTGGTGGACTTGCTGGCCATCGTCCCCGGCATCCTCGCCCTGTATTACAGCGACGCCCAGTTCCTGCTGATCATCCGCATCATCCGCATGCTGCGCATCTTCCGGGTGCTCAAGCTCAGCCCCTACCTCATGCAAGCCAATTACCTGATGTCGGCGCTGCGCGGCAGCAAGCAGAAAATCGTGGTATTTCTGCTCAGCGTCTGCACCCTGGTGACAGTATTTGGCACCTTGATGTACGTGATCGAAGGGCCAGAGCATGGTTTTACCAGCATCCCCAAGGGCATCTATTGGGCGATCGTCACCCTGACCACCGTGGGCTTTGGCGACATCGTGCCCAAGACGCCGTTGGGCCAGGTGATTTCGTCGCTGGTAATGATCACCGGTTATTCGATCATCGCCGTGCCCACCGGGATTTTCACCGCGGAACTTGCCAACGCCATGCGCGGCGAACAGCTGCAACAGGACTGCCCGGTGTGCAAGAAAAGCAGCCATGAACCCAACGCGGCGTTTTGCTCACGCTGCGGCAATAGCCTTTTCAAAAAAATGGAATAAGCAAAGTTCTTTTTAATCTTTAAGCGTCTATGCCGCCCCGGCTATAGTCGCTGGCATATTGCCCTTACTTAACAAGTCGACTTCACCCTACAACAAGGAATGAGCAGTGAAAAAACTCGTTAGCGCCTCCCTTCTGGCCGCCGGCCTCGCACTGGCTGGCGTCGTCCAGGCTGCACCGACCACCCTGCTCAACGTCTCCTACGACGTGATGCGCGATTTCTACAAGGACTACAACGCTGCCTTCCAGAAACATTGGGAAGCCGAGCACAAGGAAAAGATTACCCTGCAGATGTCCTTCGGCGGCTCCAGCAAACAGGCGCGCTCAGTGATCGACGGCCTGCCGGCTGACGTCATCACCATGAATATGGCCACCGACATCAACGCCCTCGCAGACCACGGCAAACTGGTGCCGGACAACTGGGTCACCCGCCTGCCGAACAACAGCGCGCCGTTCACCTCCGCCACCGTGTTTATCGTGCGCAAGGGCAACCCCAAGGCCCTGAAAGATTGGCCGGACCTGCTCAAGGATGGCGTGCAAGTGATCGTGCCCAACCCGAAAACCTCCGGCAACGGCCGCTACACCTACCTGTCGGCCTGGGGTTACGTGCTGAAAAACGGCGGTGACGAGAACAAGGCCAAGGCCTTTGTCGGCAAGCTGTTCAAACAAGCGCCAGTGCTCGACACCGGCGGCCGTGCAGCCACCACCACCTTCATGACCAACCAGATCGGCGACGTGCTGGTGACCTTTGAAAACGAAGCGGAAATGATCGCCCGTGAATTCGGCCGTGATCAGTTCGAAGTGATCTACCCAAGCGTCTCCGCCGAAGCCGAGCCGCCAGTGTCGGTGGTCGACAAAGTCGTCGACAAGAAAGGCACTCGCGCCGCTGCCGAGGAATACCTGAAGTACCTGTGGTCGCCAGAAGGCCAGGAAATCGCCGCCAACAACTACCTGCGTCCACGTGACCCGGCAGTGCTGGCCAAGTACACCGACCGCTTCCCGAAAGTCGACTTTTTGTCGGTTGAGAAGACCTTCGGCAACTGGCGCGATGTGCAGAAAACCCACTTCAATGATGGTGGGGTGTTTGATCAGATCTACACCGGGCAGTAATCCGCTCTAACTGAAGAAATACAGACAAGTGTGGGAGCTGGCTTGCCAGCTCCCACACTTCTTCTGCGCCAGGCAGTTACATCGGCGGCGTCACGCCATCCTTGCCTGCCGAAACAGCCTGCGCGGTAATGGTTGCGTCTACCCCCTGTGACGCAAACAACACCACCTTGACCCCCGCCTTCAACAAACTCCGATCACCCGGTTCCAGGTTGACGGTCGGCACATCATCCGGCACGACGATCTTCTGCTCACTGCCCTTGTATTTGACGGTCAACGTCCGGCCTTCATGGCCGTCGACTTCCTGTTTTTGCAGTTGCAACTAAATGTATCATTGACATTCGGCCCGAAAGTTAACGTTTCAGTCATTAATACCCGGCATGAGTGTTATCACCGTAAACAGCCTACTCCCGCCTGAGCCTTGTCTTTATTCTCGCACGCCACTTTCCTTCGCTTTTATGAGAACGCCATGAACGCTACTTCGCAAAGTACAAACACCATGACCCGAGGCATGGTGATGCTGTTTGCGTTCTGTTGCGGCGCCATCGTCGCCAACATCTACTACGCACAACCGATCATCGAGCTGATCGCCCCGGACATCGGCCTGACGCCGGCCATGGCCAGCCTGATCGTGTCCCTGACCCAAGTCGGTTACGCCTTGGGCCTGTTCTTTCTGGTTCCCCTGGGCGACCTGCTGGAAAACCGCCGGCTGATGATCATCACCACCGTGGTGGCCATTGCCAGCCTGCTGGGCGCGGCGTTCACCGAACAGCCGAACCTGTTCCTGCTGGTGTCGCTGCTGATCGGCTTCAGCTCCGTGTCGGTGCAAATCCTGATTCCATTGGCCGCACACCTGGCGCCGGCCGAGTCCCGTGGCCGGGTAGTCGGTAGCATTATGGGCGGCCTGCTGTTGGGCATTTTGCTGGCACGGCCGGTGTCCAGCGTGGTGGCCGATCACTTCGGCTGGCGCGCGATGTTCATCGTGGCCGCCGCACTGATGGCCGCCATCAGCGTCGTGCTGCTGTTGACCGTGCCCAAGCGCCAACCGGATCACTCTGCCAGCTATGGCCAGTTGCTGCGCTCCCTGGGCACCTTGCTGCGCCAGCAACCGCTGCTACGTCAGCGGGCGTTCTACCAGGGGTGCATGTTTGCCACGTTCAGCCTGTTCTGGACCGCAGTGCCCCTGGAACTCTCACGCAACCACGGCCTGACCCAAAGCCAGATCGCCCTGTTCGCCCTGGTCGGTGCCCTGGGCGCCATCGCCGCCCCCATCAGCGGCCGCCTGGCGGATGCCGGCCACACCCACCGGGCCTCGCTGCTGGCGATGGTGTTTGCCGCGTTGAGCTTCCTGCCAGCCTTCGTACACCCGATCTACAGCGTGATTGGCTTGGCGGTGACGGGTGTGGTCCTGGACTTCTGCGTGCAGATGAACATGGTCCTCGGCCAACGCGCCATCTACGCCCTCGACGCCAACAGCCGCAGCCGCCTGAATGCGCTGTACATGACCAGCATCTTCATCGGCGGCGCCTTCGGCTCGGCGATTGCCAGCAGCGTGTATGAACATGGCGGCTGGCTGGGGGTGGTGCTGGTGGGCAGTGCGTTCCCGCTGGTAGCGCTGTTGCGGTTTTTGAGTGCCTCCAGGCAAGGGGTTGTAGCGGCGGCGTAAGCCCTTACAACCGAACCAACTTCTCCAACGCCGCATCCGCCAGAAATGACGAGCGGCTTTTGACCTTATGCTCACGCACATACCGGTCAATGCGCTGGATGACATAACCGGGCAAGGTCACGTTGACCTTCTCGGTCTTGCCCAGATAAGGCGTGATATCCAACTCCAGCATCCCCCAGCCCATCCCCGCGTATTGCTCATTGCTGTGGTGCGCGGCAACCGACGTCGGCATGGGAATGGCCCGGCCTTCTGCGGCGATCTCTTGCAGCATGATGTGCGCCACTTCAATTGCGGCGTTGTAAGCCTCTTCAAAACTGTCCCCGGCCGTTACCGCACCTGGGATATCGGGGATCTGAATACCGGTGGCGATATGATCGTCGCCCCATTCGATACAGATTGGGTATTGCATGAAAAACCTCCTGAAAAACCGACCTAAAACGAAAACAACCCGGCGCGCTTCCTGATACTCCTGACGGTACCCAAGGGAAGATCCTTCTTGGGATGGGGCACCGGTATCGTGTACGGGCTATAGCGGCGGGTGAAAACATGATGACTGCCCGTGACCCGATCCAGCACCCAGCCTGCCTCTTGCAACTCCTTTATCAATAGCCTGCTTTGCACCACAGCCTCCTTGCTTCCGGCCGAATAAAAGTAACCCTAGAGTTACTTTTACTCAAGCACAGAAATCATCAGACCGACTGGCGGCTGTTTTACTGATTGTTAAAATGGCGCTGATAAAGGAGGGACGATTTATTTAAAACTGGAGTTGGCCGGCAGGTTTAGAATTGAGGCGTGCGGCTAAACCACCCGTCCATCCCACCCGACCGTCACGTGGCGCGGCAACTCACTTCGATGCTGCAACAACCAGGCATCCAGGGTATGCCCCACATGGGTCAATACCCCCAGTTGCGCACCCACTTCATCAATGCACTGCAACGCCAGCGTCAGATCATTGTGATTACGCGGCGCCAGGGGTTGCGGCGGCATGGAGCAGTCGAGCACCAGCACATCCAGGGGCGCACGCTGTAGCCAGGCGCTAGTGGCGGGTGGCAAGCCAACAGTGTCGGTCAGATAGGCGATGCGGCGGCCTTCCCCTTCAAGCAGATAACCAAGGGTCGGTTTGGAGTGTTGCAGCGGCAACGCGGTGACGGTCAGCTCACCAAACTGGCGGGTTTCGAACTCGGCAAACGGCTGGCTGAAATCGAGGATGCCGGGGTGTTTGTAGAGATCGGACAGGCCTTGCGAATCCATCGGCCCATGCACCGGAATCACCAGACCCTGGCCCCAGCGCAGATGCAGCAGGCCTTGGGCGTGATCGGCATGGTAATGCGTCTGGAAAATCCCGTTGAAGCTGCGTGGCGGGAAGCGTTCGGTGAGGTCGGGCAAACCGCTGTCGATCAGCCAACGCTGGTCACCGCATTCGATCAGCGCGCTGCACGGCCGGCGACGCAGGCTTTCATCGCTGCCGGCAAGACCGCAGGCGGCGCATTCGCAGCCATAAACCGGGACTTGGCGGGCGTCGCCGGTGCCCAGCAGGGTCAGGCGCATGCGGGCTGTCCGTCGAGGCAGCCCAGCAGGCGCTCGACCGTGTGGTCCAACTGGCCGGAATTATCGAGCAGGAACACCCCCGGTGCAGCGATCAAGCCCTCACTGAATCGGGTATTACGCGCCAGCCGCTCGTCAATGTCGGCCAGGGATTCGCGCCCCCGCGCCAGTAAACGCTGGCGCAACACCGCTTGATCAACCGTCAGCAACACCACCAGCAGCGTCGGATAACGTAGCCGGGTTTGCGCCAGATGAGCACGAGAGCCGTTGACCAGCACGTCCTCCCCCGCCGTCAGCCAATCGTCGATCTCCCGTGGGATGCCGTAAGACAAACCGTTGGCGTGCCAACTGAGGGCAAACGCGCCCTCGGCTTCAAGGGCAGTGAACTGTTCAGGGCTGACGCCTTGGGCGGCTTCACCCACGGCTTCTGCCGAGCGGGTGATGACGCGGCGCACGATGCGGCAGCCGCGTTCGGCCAACCGCGTTCGCGCGGCATCCAGCAGGCTGTCCTTGCCCGAACCCGATGGTCCGATGAGATAGATCAACCTGCCTGCCATCAAAACACCCTCTTCGCTTGTCGCCAGACTTGTTGGACCACTGGCAGCCCGTCTTGCGTCCTGGCTTGCACCAGGTCTGCCCGCAGGCCAATGGCAATTTCGCCGCGATCGCTCAAGCCTGCCGCTCGTGCAGGCGCCAGGCTGATCATCTTGACCGCCTGGGGCAGATCGCAGTCGTTGTCCAGCGCGGCCAGTGCAAAGGCCGCTTGCAGCAGACTGGCCGGGTAGTAGTCACTGGAAAGTATATCCAGCAATCCCTCGGCGGCCAGGCCAGCGGCGGCCACATTACCCGAGTGGGAACCGCCGCGCACAATGTTCGGTGCGCCCATCAGCACCTTCATGCCCACTTGCTGGCAGCCACGAGCCGCTTCCAGGGTGGTGGGGAATTCAGCGATGGTCATGCCGTAGCGTGCCGATTCCTCGACATGGGCCAGCGTGGCGTCGTCATGGCTGGCCACCGACAGGCCGCGAGCCAGGCAATGCTCGACGATGGCGGCGCGGTAGCGGTCGCTGTACTCCCGTGAGTTGGCCATTTGCAGGATGATGAAGGCGTCCATCGTCTCGTCGTTCAAATGGTACTTGCCCATGTAGTACTCACGGTACTTGGATTGCAGCACGAACTGGCGCTGGCCCGGCGAGTGGTCCATCACCGACACCAGTTGCACCAGCGGGTTTTCCACCAGGTCGCGGAACACACTCAACGTATCGGGATGGCACAGCTCGCAGCGCAGGTGCAGCCGGTGTTCGGCGCGGGTCAGGCCGGCGCTTTCAGCCGAGGCAATGGCGTCGAGCATCGCCGGCAGTTTCTGCATGCGGTTGCCCTTGGGATTGACGTCGCCGATGGACACCGCGTCGAATACCGTGGTGATGCCGGCGGCGATGATCTGCGCGTCGTGGCTGAGCACCGCCGAGGTGGATGGCCAGTCCACGCCGGGACGCGGGGTCATGTGTTTTTCCAGGTTATCGGTGTGCAATTCCACCAGCCCCGGCAACAGGAAATCGCCATTCAAATCCTGGGCCTGAGGCAACTGGCTGCGGCCTTCGGCGATGTCGACAATCACCCCGTCACGCAGCACCAGGGAGCCGAGGAACACCCGGTCAGCGCTGACCAAGCGAGCATTGCTGAGGATCTGTTCAGCGAGCATGGGCGTATTCCTCTTCGGCGACGGCGGTGGGGGTCATATCGAAATGACGGTCGGCCACTGCTTCACGGGCGGCGCGGTCATGGAAGATGCCGATCAGCGCAGCGCCGCCAGCCTTGGCTTCATTCATCAGTTCCAGCACCACCTGGCGATTGCTGTCGTCCAGGGACGCGGTGGGTTCGTCCAGCAGCATCACTGGCCACTCCACCATGAAGCCGCGAGCGATGTTGACCCGCTGCTGCTCGCCACCGGAGAAGGTGCCCGGTGCCAGCTGCCACAGGCGCTCGGGGATGTTCAGGCGAGTGAGCAATAACTCGGCACGCGAGCGCGCCAACGACGTGGACCAGCCACGGGCCAGGGCTGGCTCCATCACCACATCCAGGCACGCCACCCGAGGGATCACCCGCAAGAACTGGCTGACGTAGCCGAGGGTCTGCTGGCGCACCTGGAGAATGTCCCGAGGTGCGGCGCCCACCAGCTCCAGCCACGCACCGGCATGCTGCACACGGATGCTGCCGCCAGCCGGCAGGTAGTTGCCGTACAAGGTGCGCAGCAAGGTGCTTTTACCGGCGCCGGACTGGCCGTGCAGCACCAGGCATTCGCCACTCTTTACGCTGAAATTCACCCCGCGCAGCACGTTGAGGACCACGCCGTTTTGCTGGTGCAAAGTGAAGGTTTTCGAGAGGTCACGGACCTCGATCAAGGCGTTCATCATGGCTGCAGTACCGAAGACACCAGCAGTTGAGAGTAAGGGTGCTGCGGATCATCAAGGATCTGGTCCGTCAGCCCGGTTTCCACCACCCGTGAGCGGCGCATCACCATCAAGCGGTCGGCCAGCAGACGCGCCACCGCCAGGTCGTGGGTGACAATCACCACCGCCAGGTCCAGCTCGCGCACCAGGCCACGCAGCAGGTCGAGCAAGCGCGCCTGCACAGAAACGTCGAGGCCGCCGGTGGGTTCGTCCATAAACACCAGCCGCGGGCTCGAAACGAGGTTGCGGGCGATTTGCAGGCGCTGTTGCATACCGCCGGAAAACGTTCGGGGTAAATCGTCGATGCGCAGCGGGTCGATTTCAACCTGGCTCAGCCAGTCGAGGCCGGCGCCTCTCAGTTGCTGGTAATTGCGCACGCCTTGGGCCATCAGACGCTCGCCGATGTTGGCGCCAGCCGAGACGCCCATGCGCAGGCCGTCCCGTGGATTTTGTTCGACGAAGCCCCATTCGGTACGCAGCAAAGTGCGCCGCTCAGCTTCACTGGCGCTGTACAAGTCGAGCCATTCGCCGCCCTTGCCGCGGCTCTCTTTTAAGCGATAGGCAATGCTCCCGGCCTGCGGCGGCAAGCGCCCGCTGAGCAGCGAGAGCAAGGTGGATTTGCCCGAGCCGGACTCGCCGACAATCCCCAGCACTTCGCCGGGATACAGGTCGAAGCTCACGCCCTGGCAGCCCTTTTGCGGGCCATACAGCAGCGACAAATCGCGCACTTGCAACAGGGGTTCGACAGGTTGTGGTTTCATCATGGGTTGATTCATTGGTTGCTCTCCTTGACCCGTTGGGCGCAGTACCAGGTGTCGGAACAGACAAAACTCTGGGTACCGGCGTCGTCGAGAATCAGCTCATCGAGGAAGGAATCGCGGCTGGCGCAAATGGCGCAGCACTGCTCCCACTTCTGCACCTCAAACGGGTGATCCTCAAAGTCGAGGCTGGTGACTTGGGTGTACGGCGGCACCGCGTACAAACGCTTTTCCCGACCTGCGCCAAACAGCATCAGCGCCGGGCTCATGTCGAGTTTCGGGTTGTCGAATTTGGGGATCGGAGACGGGTCCATCACGTAGCGTTCGTCGACCATCACCGGGTAGGCGTAGCTGGTGGCGATATGGCCGAAGGTGGCGATATCCTCGTAGAGTTTTACGTGCATCACCCCGTAATCGTTGAGGGCATGCATGGTACGGGTCTCTGTTTCCGAGGGTTCGATAAAGCGTAGCGGCTCCGGAATCGGCACCTGATAAACCATGATCTGGTCGGCCTGCAACGGGGTTTCCGGGATGCGGTGGCGGGTCTGGATCACCGTCGCGTCCGGCGTGCTTTCGGTGGTGGCGACGCCAGCGGTACGGGCGAAAAAGCGGCGAATGGAGACAGCGTTGGTGGTGTCATCGGCGCCTTGGTCGATGACCTTAAGCACGTCGTCAGCACCCAAGATCGCGGCGGTCAATTGCATGCCGCCGGTGCCCCAGCCATAAGGCAACGGCATCTCGCGCCCGCCGAATGGCACCTGGTAACCGGGGATCGCCACGGCCTTGAGCAAGGCGCGGCGGATCATGCGTTTGGTCTGTTCGTCGAGGTAGGCGAAGTTGTACGCCGGGTCACGCACGGGTGTCTGGGTCAGGTCATTCATGGCGGGTGCCCTCGGCCGGTTGGCGCAGTTTGCGGATCAATTCCAGCTCGGACTGGAAGTCCACGTAGTGAGGCAATTTGAGGTGCGAGACAAAACCTGCGGCCTCGACGTTGTCGCAGTGGGCCAGCACAAACTCTTCGCGCTGCGCCGGTGAGACGATTTCTTCGTTGAACTCCTCGGCCCGCAACGAGCGGTCCACCAGCGCCATGCCCATGGCCTTGCGCTCGGCGTGACCGAAAGCCAAACCGTAGCCGCGGGTGAACTGCGCCAGCTCCGTGGCCGAGCCAACGAACTGATTGACCATCTCGCACTCGGTCACTTCGATGCTGCCCAGGCAGATGGCGAAACCCAGCTCTTCGGGCTCGATCCACACCTCCACGTCGCCGATGCGAATTTCCCCGGCAAACGGGTGATTACGGCCGTAACCGCGTTGGGTCGAGTAACCCAGGGCCAGCAGAAAACCTTCGTCGCCACGGGCCAGGGCCTGCAGGCGTTGGGCCCGATTGGCCGGGTATTCCAGTGGGTCGCGGGTGATGTCGGCGACGGTGCCTTCGTTGTCGGACTCGTTTTTGATCAGGCCTTCTTTCGCCAACAATCCCAGCACTCGCGGGCAAGGTTCCAGGCTCGCGCCAGGAGTGGTCTGCGGCCCCGGATACTCACCTTCGGCCAGCAATGCGAAGTCCAGCAGGCGATGGGTGTAGTCAAACGTCGGACCCAATAATTGACCGCCGGGCACATCCTTGAACGTCGCCGACAAGCGCCGACTGAGTTGCATCGCCGAGGTATCAATCGCCAGGCTCGGGCTGAAGCGTGGCAACGTGGTGCGGTAGGCCCGCAGCAGGAAGATCGCTTCCACCAGATCCCCCGCCGCTTGCTTGATCGCCAGCGCGGCCAGTTCTTCGTCGTACAGTGAGCCTTCGCTCATCACCCGAGCCACGGCCAGGGGCAGTTGCTGGCGGATCTGCTCGACGCCAAGTTCGGTAATAGTGGTATCGCCCCGGCGTTTTTTCGCCAGCAGGCGGTGGGCATTGTCGATGGCCTGTTCGCCACCTTTGACGGCTACGTACATCAGGCAAGCTCCTCTGCGATTCGGGTGCTGCGGGGCAGGCCGATCAGGTGGTGACCGGCGGCGAACAGCACGTCCAGGCCACGGGGGAAGGCCTCGCGACGCTGGCGTTCCAGCCAGAAGCCGTGGGGCAGCGGCAGGCTGACCCGGCGCTGGCTCTTGATCCCCGGACCGCGCCAATTCAGCGGGCGACCGGCCTCCAGTTCGGGCAACTGGACCAGCAGCGTGCAGGACTGGTCGGGGTAGCGATCATTACCGTGATCAAAACCGCTCAGGTCCAGCAGCTCCTGGGCATCGAGCAAGGCAAACGATGCTTCTTCCCGGCGCGCAGTCAGCGGGCAACCGCAATGGAACGCTAGGTTGGCGCGAATCAGCGGCGTGTCGAAGGACGGCGCCAGCCACAGCGGCGTGTCCACATCCAATAAAGCCAGGCACAAGGCGTAAGTAGCGGGCGCCAGGCCGTCGAGGCTCGGTGCGGTGGATAAGGCCTGGATCATGCCCGGTTCGGCCAGGGCCTTGAGCGCCCCACGAAAACCCTGCTGGGCATCCAACACAGGATCAACAAACGCCGGTTGCAACAGTTGGGCATTCATCAGCTTTCTCCTCGGACCAGGGTGAAGAACTCCACCTTGGTGGCAGCGGTTTCTGCCTCTTTCTGCGCCCGACGTGTGGCCTGGGCATTGGCTAAAGAGGTGATCAATTCACTGAGCCAAAGGCTCGGCTGCGCACCCTGCAAATGCGCGTCGGCCAGGGCCGCCAACTCGGCGTGGAGCTTGTCGCGCCCCGCCAGATAGCTGTAGCCGGTACGGCCATCGGCCAGGCGCACCACGCAGCGGGTCACGCTCATTTCGCCGACGTTGAATGGCGCGCCATTGCCACCCATGCGGCCACGCACCAGGGTCATGCCGACTTCGGGAGCGCGGATCAGTTGGTAGTCCACATCACGCAAGGCGTCTTCGTGAGGTTGCAGTTCACAGAGGCGCGCGCGGGCGAGCACGCCGATCCAGTATTGTCGCTTGGACGGGTTCATCTGGGTCTCCATCAGGTCACTACCTGGTACTGGAAGCGATCCGAACGGCTGGTGGACTGCGCAAGCTCCACCGGGTGGCCGTCGCGATCGCGGGAAAGGGTGAACACACTCAGCGCGGGTAAATGCCGAGGCATCATCAGCAGCGCGGCTTCGTCGCGGCTGGGCAAACGGGCACCGATCAGACTCAGGGTGCGGGTCAGCGGCAGGTCGCGTTCACGCAAGTAATGGCGCAGGGAGCCGCCGACGTAGTCCGCCAGCAGCGGTGCGCGGCTGGCGCAGTAGCGATGGCGGATCAGGCTGACGGGCTGGTGATCGAGCTTGCGCAGGGTTTGCAACTCGATCATCGGCGCCATCTCGGCGATGCCCAGATGCTCGGCTTCTTCGCGGCTGGCGAAGCAATAGCGACGCTTGAGCAGCACCGCTTCCACGCCCAAGCCTTGGGCCGACAGTGACTGGCTGTAAGCGGTGTCGGCGCCCATCGGGTAAATCAGCGGCCGCTCCAGCACCTGGGTGCCTTTGCCTTGGCGGCGCAACAGGCTGCCTTCGAACACCAGTTCATCAATGGCGCGGCGCAGGGTGTGACGGTTGACGCCGAAGCGTTCGGCCAACTGCACCTCGGCGGGCAGGAAGTCGCCGGCCAGGTAGTCACTCAGCTCGCGGCGCAGGATGTCTGCGAGTTCGCGGTACACCGGTTCATCTTGTCTAGACAACTGCATGGTTAAAAAAAGCGCCCAAGGGCACCCCTCCGGAGTCAGATGAACCGCTTGCGCAGGCGTTGGGAAAGGACGTCGATCATGCTCACCACCACGATGATCACCAGCAGCACCGCGCAGGTCTGCACGAACTGGAAGGCGCGGATATTTTCCCAGAGGATCACGCCGATCCCGCCAGCACCGACCATCCCCACCACCGTCGCCGAGCGCACGTTGGCTTCAAAGCGGTAGAGCGCGTAGGACACCCACAGCGGCATCACTTGCGGGATCACGCCATAGATCACCTCTTGCAAGGCACTGGCACCGGTAGCCCGAACGCCTTCCACCGGACCTGGGTCGATGGCTTCGACGGCTTCGGCAAACAGCTTGGCGAGAACGCCGGTGGTGCTGATCCACAAGGCCAGAACACCGGCAAAAGGACCGAGGCCGACCGCCACCACAAACAACATGGCGAAGACCATTTCATTGATCGAGCGGAAGGCGTCCATCACCCGGCGCAGCGGCTGGTGAATCCACCATGGCGTGATGTTGTCGGCGCAGAGAATACCCAGCGGCACCGAGCAGACAATCGCCAGCACCGTGCCCCATAGGGCAATTTGCACGGTGACGATCATCTCCTTGAGGTAAGAGCGCCATTCATGGAAGTCCGGCGGAAAGAAGTCGGAGGCGAAGGTCGCCATGTTTCCGGAATCGCGGTACAGCGCCAGCGGGTTCATTTCGGCGCCGCGCCAGGCCCAGGCCAGCACGATCAGGAACAAGCCCCAACCGAGGTACTGGGGCCAGGTGCGCTTGCCGACAGCTTCAGCGTGCAGAGTGGTCATGGGTCTCTCTCAGAAGGAGGCGCGGCGTTTTTTTTGCGCCGCGCCAGGGGATCAGCCGTTGGCTGCGGTCTTCTTGTCCAACTCGGTAATGCGCTGCTGCAACTTGGCAAGGTCGGCGTCGATATCGGCGAGTTTCTTGGCCTTGTCGGCGGCTTCCAGCTTGGTATCGGCGGTGATGGTGGTGCGTTGTTTGAACAGTTCCAGCTGGCGGATCGGCAACAGTTGGTCATCGCTGGAGGCAAGGAACTTGCCCAGTTGCATGTTCTTCAGCACGACCTTCTCTTCATCGGTGTCGCCGTAGTTGAAGATGAAGTCGCGGATCTTGGTTCTCTCGCTGTCGGTCAACGCCTTGCTCCACACCAGCGGGTCGGCAGGGATCAGCGGCGACTTCCAGATCACCTTGAGCAGCGCGGCCTTGTCCGGCTGGGTTGCTTCCAGGCGGCCCCAGCTCTCGGTGTTGAAGGTGGCAACGTCCAACTGCCCCTTGGCAACGCTCAAGGCGTTGACCTCATGGCTGGAGTTGAGGGTGCGTTTGAAGGCAGTAGCGGCGTCGACGTGGTTCTTGGCGAACACGTAGTAGCCCGGCACCAGATAGCCCGAGGTGGAGTTCGGATCACCGTTGCCGAAGGTCAGGTTCTTCGCATTCTTGAGCATGTCTTCCACAGAGTTGATCGGGCTGTCCTTGCGCACGATCAGCACACTCCAGTAACCGGCGGCACCGTCGGCGGCGGCGGTCTGGGCGAAGATCTCGCCATTGGAGCGGTCCACCGCTTCCATGGCGGCCTTGTTGCCCAGCCAGGCAACGTCGACCTTGTTGAAGCGCATGCCCTGGATCAGGCCGGCGTAGTCGGAGGCGAAGGTGGCGTTGATGGTCAGGCCGGTCTTCTTGTGCATGTCATCCAGAAACGGCTGCCAGATGCTCTTGAGGTTTTGCGAAGACTCAGTGGACATGATGCCGAAGTTGATGGCTTTGTCGGCCGCCTGGGCATTGCCCATCGCGACACTTGCCAACAAGACGGCGGACAGAAATACGTGGCCGATGCGGTTCAACATGGAAGGGATTCCTGTGGGTCGTGGATGGGCTTTCAAGCGCGCGCCAGCGCCAGCCGAGGGGTGATCTCGGTGCGGCGGGACTGGTCGGAAAACATCAGGCTGGTGTCGACGTCGGCACCGTACAAATCATTGAGGAACTGGCTGCTCATCTGCGAGGCTTGCCCATCGAAATGAACCCGCCCGCCCTTGAGCGCCACGGCTCGCGGGCAATAACGCATGGCGTAATCGACTTGATGCAGGGTCACCACTACGGTCTTGCCGTCGCGGCGGTTGATATCGGCGAGAATCTCCATGACCTTGCGCGCTGACTCCGGGTCGAGAGAGGCGATGGGTTCGTCGGCGAGGATCACTTCGGCACGCTGGGTCAATGCACGGGCAATCGCCACACGCTGCTGCTGGCCGCCGGACAGGGTGGAGGCGCGCTGAGCGGCCAGATCGGCCAGGCCGACGCGGGCCAGGGATTCCATGGCGAACTGTTTTTCCTCGGCATTGAACAAGCCGAGGTTGCCTCGCCAGCGCGGCATGCGGCCCAGGCAACCGAGCAGCACGTTGTCCAGCACGCTCAGGCGGTTGACCAGGTTGAACTGCTGGAAGATATAGCCGATATCAGCCCGCAACCGCCGCACCTTGCCATTCAACCGCCCGCTGGCCTGCACTTCCCGACCCAGTACCTTGACGCTGCCGCCGTTGCTCTTGTCGCAACAGGCCAGGCCCGCGAGGTGGCGCAGCAACGTGGATTTGCCGGAACCGGAAGCGCCAATCAGCGCGACCATCTCACCGGATGCGATGGTGAGTTCGAGGTCGACCAATGCGGACTTCTTCGCAAAGGTCTTGTTCAGATGATCGACATGGATAGCTGTAGTCATGGGCTTCTCTGTCTGGTTGAACAGCCGTCCGTGGCTGTATTTGAGTTCAAACGACAGTAAGCGCGGGGTGTGTCAGGCCTATGACTTGCACATGACGGGGGTGAAACGGTTTGGTTAAGGTTTGATGAAAGGTTGGGATGGGGAGCCAGGAACCTGTGGCGAGGGATTTGCCCATCATCAGGTTGCACTCCAGCCAGTAATGAAAAAGGCGACCCGAAGGTCGCCTTTTTTCATTGTGCGTATTGCTTACTCAACCCCGGCGGCACGCCGTGGATATCAGTCTCTTCCCAAGGCCCGTTCGGGCTGATAGAGCGGCTCCAGCCGTTGCTCCAGCGGTAGTAGGTGCGCTGGCGATAGAACGTATCTGACTGCTCTTCCAGCACATATACCTGCATCTTCCCGTCCCAATGGCTCGCAGCCCCAGGCGGCGGCGCGAAGGTCGCGGACGTGCTCGGCGGCGCCTTGGGCGGTGCAATTACTGGCCCGGAAGGTTTGGTACCAGATTTAGTGCCCGGCTGGGTCGACGGCCCCGACGGCGGGATGGTCGGGCCGGTAGGCGCGGGAGGCCGATGAACCGCGCAAGCGCTCAACCCCAGAACCAGGCTGAGCAGGGTGATACGAGCGATGGCGGTCATGGGCGTTTCCTCGAAATTACTTATCCGGACTGTCGATGGTCAACTGCTGCGTCGCCGTGGTGCTGCTGGCCAAGGGTTGGCTGCGGCCGATCCACTCGCCGGCAGTCGGTTGACCGGCCCGGGAGATGCGCGCAACCAGTTGGACTTCGGGAAAGTTGGACAGTTTCAACTGCGGCATCATCGCGTCGGCGTCGCCCAGTTCGACGGTGATCGGCAGGTCGGCCACGGTGACACGCTTGGCGGCCAATGGCGCAGGCGGGCCTTTGACGGCGCGTGCGAAGATGAACACGCTGTCGCCCGGCAAGGCCTTGGCCTTCACATCAGCAGATAGATCGACGCGAACCTTGAGCACCGCGCCAACCTTGACCGGTGCCACGGCCCCGCCGCCCTCTTTCAACTTCTGCGCCGCGCGATCAATCCCACCTTGCAGCGCCGCACGGGAGTTGTCTTGCGGTGGCAGTTGGGCCAGCAGGCGGTTCCAGTAATCCATCGCCTCCTGATAACGCTGGCCTTCAAAGGCGGCGATACCGAGCAGGCCGAGGCTGGTGACTTCCTTCGGATCCAGCTTCAACGCTTCATCGGTCAAGGCCTGAATCTTGGGCGACCATTGTTTGTTGTCGGCAAAGTACTGCGCCTGAGCCCATTGCCCCAGCAATTCCGGCTGACGGCCCGCCAATGCGACGGTACGTTCGAAGACTTTCGCGGCATCTGCCGAACGGTCCTGGGCCATGTAGGCGCGGCCGAGGAAGTACAAGCCTTCCGGCGAATCCGGCTGCGCTTCGGCAGCCCGCTCCAGGCGCTGGATCATGTCTTCCATGGACACCGGTGGCTGGGAAAATTCGCGGGTCAGTTCGACCTTGTCGCTGGCGCCGTAATGCAAGTACAGCGCAACGCCCAACACCGGCACGAGAAAAGCGGCCAACAACGGCAACGGCTTGCCCAGACGCGATTCCCGAGGCTTTTCCACGCCCTCGGTATCCGCCAGCAACTCACGGGCAGCTTCAGCGCGACCGGTATCCAGTTGCGCCGCATTGAGCACACCTTCGTCCTGCTGAGTTTGCAGTTCCGCTACGCGTTCCTGATAGAGCGCCACGTTCAGCGCAGTACGGTCCTCTTCACGCTGGGCACGGCGGCCGCGCAAAACCGGGATCAACAGGAAGCTCAAGGCAACCAAAAGCAACAGACCTGCTGCGAGCCAGAAATCAATCATCAGTTTTTTTGTCCAGCAGTTGGTCGAGGCGTTGACGCTCATCGACGGAAAGCGTGTCCGACCCTTTGGCCGGGGCGGCGCGACGGCGGCGGATGATCACGGCAATGATCACCAGCCCGCCCAGCAACAGCCCGGCAGGGCCGAACCAGAGCAGCGCGGTCTTGCCGGTGAGGGCCGGCCTGTAACGCACGAACTCACCGTAGCGGTCGACCATGAAGTCGATGATCTGCTGATTGTCCTTGCCCTCGCCGAGCATGCGGAAGATCTCTTTGCGCAGGTCGGCAGCGATTGGCGCGTTGGAGTCGGCGATGTCCTGGTTCTGGCACTTGGGGCAGCGCAGTTCCTTGGTCAGTTCGCGAAAGCGCTCGCGGTCGCCGTCCTTGGCAAATTCGTAGGTATCGATGGCTGCGTGGGCCACGCCGGCCATGCTCAAGCCCAATACAGCAGCGGCTAACCAACGCTTCATGGCTTAGCCTCATCCACCAGCGCCTGGTATTTGGCGGCCAGTTGTTCGCGCCAGACCACTTCGTCGATCACGCCGAC
The DNA here is from genome assembly GCF_040310325.1 of Pseudomonas sp. HY7a-MNA-CIBAN-0227. Lineage (NCBI taxonomy): Bacteria > Pseudomonadati > Pseudomonadota > Gammaproteobacteria > Pseudomonadales > Pseudomonadaceae > Pseudomonas > Pseudomonas sp. HY7a-MNA-CIBAN-0227. The sequence goes on from NZ_JBEOPT010000009.1 coordinate 101,918, forward strand.
GAACTTGTCGCGGATCACGCCCTTGGCGTCGATGAAGAAGGTTTCCGGGGCACCGTAGACGCCGAGGTTCAAGCCGAGATTGCCATCTTCGTCGCGTATATCCATCTGGTACGGATTGTGGAACTCTGCCAACCACTTCAAGGCCGCCGCGTTGTCATCCTTGTAGTTGACGCCGTAGATCACCACGCCCTGCTCGGCCAGTTTGTTCAGCACCGGGTGCTCGACACGACAGGAAATGCACCAGGTGGCCCAGACATTGACCAACGCTGGCTTGCCTACCAGGTCGACCTGGGTCAAGGTTTTGTCGCCCTGCACCGTAGGCAACGAGAACGCCGGGAACGGCTTGCCGATCATCGCCGAAGGCAACTCGGTCGGGTCCAGATACAGCCCGCGATACAGGAACACCGCCACCAGCAGGAACACTGCCAGCGGCAACACCATCAACCAACGCTTCATACTGCTGCTCCCTGCATACCAAGAGCTTCACGCACCTGGCTCTTGACCTTGACTCGGTAACGCCGGTCCATCGCTGCCAGCAAGCCACCGATCCCGGTGAGCAGGGCGCCGAACCAGATCCAGCGCACGAACGGTTTGACGTGAACCCGCACGGCCCAGGCGCCATCGCCCAACGGCTCGCCCAGGGCGACGTAGAGGTCACGGGTGAATCCGGCGTCGATCCCTGCCTCGGTCATCACCGAATTTTGCACGGTGTACAAGCGTTTTTCCGGGTGCAGTACCGAAATTTCCTTGCCGTTGCGAATGACGCGCACGGTGCCCTTATCGGAGGTGAAGTTTGGCCCTTCGAAGTGCTTGGCACCCTCGAAGACAAACTGGTAACCGCCCAGGTCCATGGATTCGCCCGGCGCCAGGCGCAGGTCGCGCTCGGCACTGTTCTGGCTGGACAACACCACGCCCAGGGCGCAAACGGCGATGCCAATGTGCGCGACCTGCATGCCCCAGTAGCTGCGGGTCAAGCTTGGCAAGCCTTTGATCAGGCCTTTGTGGCGGGTCTTGTCGAAAATATCGCGTACGCCGGCCAGCAATACCCAGGCGGCGAGCATGAAGGTCGCCAGTACCGCCCAGTTGAAGTCGCCGTAGGCAATCCCGGCCACCACTGCCAGCGCGGCGCTGCCCAGCAGCACCGGGGTCAACATGCCCACCAGCCATTTCACTGGGGTGTCTTTCCAGCGCACCAGCATGCCGACCGCCATCACCACCATCAGCAGGCCCATCAACGGGATGAACAACGCGTTGAAGTACGGCGGGCCGACGGACAGCTTGGCGCCGGTCAGGGCGTCGAGCACCAGCGGGTACAGGGTGCCCAGCAGGATCATCGATGCTGCTACCACCAGCACCAGGTTGTTGCCTAGCAATAGGGTTTCCCGCGACCAGAGGTTGAAGCCGACGTGGCTCTTGACCACCGGCGCGCGCAGGGCAAACAGGGTCAATGAGCCGCCGACCACGAACAGCAGGAAGATCAAGATGAACACGCCGCGCTCGGGATCGGATGCGAAAGCGTGGACGGAGGTCAGCACACCGGAACGCACCAGGAAAGTCCCCAGCAAGCTCAGGGAGAACGCGGCGATGGCCAGCAACACGGTCCAGCTCTTGAACACACCACGTTTTTCAGTGACGGCCAACGAGTGAATCAGCGCCGTGCCCACCAGCCAGGGCATGAAGGACGCGTTTTCCACCGGGTCCCAGAACCACCAGCCGCCCCAGCCGAGTTCGTAGTAGGCCCACCAGGAGCCCAGCGTAATGCCGATGCCGAGGAAGGCCCAGGCGACGATGGTCCATGGCCGCGACCAGCGCGCCCAGGCTGCATCGAGACGCCCGCCCAAGAGTGCGGCAATGGCGAAGGCGAAGGCCACAGAGAAACCGACATAACCCATGTAGAGCATCGGCGGATGGACGATCAGGCCGATGTCTTGCAACAGCGGGTTGAGGTCGTTCCCGTTCGTCGGAATTTGCGGCAGGAGTCGCGTGAACGGGTTGGAGGTCATGATCAAAAACAGCAGGAAGCCGATGCTGATCATGCCCATCACCGCCAGCACCCGGGCCAGCATCACTTGGGGCAACTGCCGGGAGAATATCGACACGGCAAAGGTCCAGCCGCCGAGGATCAGTGCCCACAGCAGCAGAGAGCCTTCGTGGGCACCCCACACAGCGCTGAACTTGTAGTACCAGGGCAAGGCGGTGTTGGAGTTACTGGCGACGTAGGCGACAGAAAAGTCGTCAGTCATGAACGCGTAGGTCAGGCAGCCAAAGGCAAAGGCGAGAAAGGCGAACTGGCCCCAGGCGGCTGGCTGGGCCAGGCTCATCCACAGACGATCACCGCGCCAGGCGCCCAGCAACGGGACGATGGCCTGAACCACGGCGAAGCACAGGGCGAGGATCATCGCCAGTTGGCCCAGCTCTGGAATATAAAGTGCTGACGTCATCGCTTAGCCCTCCTTGGCAGGGGTTGGGGCCGATTGACCGCTGTCTTTCAACGCTTTGGTCACTTCCGGCGGCATGTACTTTTCATCGTGCTTGGCCAGCACTTCATCGGCCACCACCACGCCGTCGGCGTTGAGCTTGCCCAGGGCAACGATGCCCTGGCCTTCGCGGAACAGGTCCGGGAGGATGCCGCGGTAGGTGATGGTTACAGACTTATTGAAGTCGGTGACCACGAACTGGACGTCCAGGGAGTCGCCAGTACGTTTCAGGGAGCCGGCCTCGACCATGCCACCGGCGCGGATGCGGGTGTCCTGCGGCGCTTCGCCGTTGGCAATCTGGGTCGGGGTGTAGAACAGATTGATATTCTGCTGCAAGGCACTCAGGGCCAGGCCGACGGCAGCGCCGACGCCTACCAGAATGGCAAGGATGATCAAAAGACGCTTTCTACGCAGCGGTTTCACTTATCGGTCTCCCGGCGCAGACGACGCGCCTCTTGTTGCAGGTAACGCTTGCGGGCCAGGATCGGCGCGACGACGTTGAGGGCCAGAACCGCCAGGCAGATGCCATAGGCCGTCCAGACATACAGGCCGTGATGGCCCATGGCGAGAAATTCACTGAAAGAGGCGAAACTCATCCACGGGCTCCCAGGCTATTTTGTACATGGGCCTTGACCCAACTGGCGCGGGGTTCACGCTTGAGCACTTCCAGGCGCATGCGCATCAGCAGCACGGCGCCGAAAAAGCAGTAGAAACCCAGCAGCATCAGCAGCAAAGGTGCCCACATTTCCACAGGCATCGCCGGCTTTTCGGTAAGGGTGAAGGTAGCGCCCTGGTGCAGGGTGTTCCACCACTCCACCGAATACTTGATGATCGGGATATTGATCACGCCAACAATCGCCAGCACCGCGCAGGCCTTGGCGGCGCTGTCACGATTGCTGATGGCGTTGCCCAGCGCAATAAGACCGAAGTACAGAAACAGCAGGATCAGCATGGACGTTAGTCGAGCATCCCACACCCACCACGAGCCCCAGGTCGGTTTGCCCCAGATCGCTCCGGTGACTAGCGCCACGGCGGTCATCCAGGCGCCGATGGGCGCAGCGCATTGCAGGGCGACGTCGGCCAGTTTCATCTTCCACACCAGGCCGACAATACCGCACACCGCTAGCATCACATAGCAGGACTGGGCCAGCATCGCGGCAGGAACATGAATGTAGATGATGCGAAAACTGTTGCCTTGCTGGTAGTCCGGCGGCGCGAAGGCCAGGCCCCAGACCAGGCCGGTGCCAATGAGCAAAACGGCGGCGACGCTGAGCCATGGCAGCATTTTGCCACTGATGCCATAGAACCACTTGGGCGAGCCGAGCTTGTGAAACCAGATCCAGTTCATTGCTGTGTCCATCACGGTTGCTTCAAGGCAGTGCAAGAAGCCAAGGGTCTTTACTGGCTAAATATTAGCCAGACCTCATTATTCGCCGACGCTTATTTTCAGGCCGGCGGCTATAGCAAAAGGTGTCAGGGTTACCGCCAGAGCGGTCAGGCTACCAAGCCACAAGAGGTAACCGGTTGCCGGCATGCCCATGAGCGCAGCTTGCAAAGCACCGCTGCCCAGGATCAACACCGGGATATACAAAGGTAAAATCAGCAGGGCCAGCAGCAGGCCTCCCCGTTTCAGGCCGACGGTCAATGCCGCACCGACGGCTCCCAAAAGACTCAATACCGGCGTGCCAAGCAACAATGACATGAGCAACACCGGCAGGCACTCGGCGGGCAATCCCAGCATCATCGCCAGCAGTGGCGCGAGCAAAACCAACGCCAGGCCGGAAAACGCCCAGTGTGCCAGTACCTTGGCCAGAACCAGAAGAGGCAGGGGGTGCGACGAAAGGACCCACTGTTCCAGGGAACCATCCTCGAAATCACTGCGAAACAGCCCGTCCAGCGAGAGCAGGACGGACAAAAGGGCTGCTACCCAGACCAGTCCCGGAGACAAGGTTTGCAACAGTTTAGTCTCGGGTCCGACCGCCAACGGGAACAAGGCAATGACAATCGCGAAAAACACCAGCGGGTTGGCCAGTTCTGCCGGGCGGCGACACAACAGCCGCGCTTCACGGGCGACCAACAGGGCGAAGACCCTCATACCGACCACCGTCCCAGGTCCAGGTCACGGTAACCAGACGGCATCCGCGTCAGCGTATGGTGGGTGGTCAGGATCACCATGCCGCCCAATTCACAGTGGTTGGCCAGGTGTTCTTCCAGTTGCGCCACGCCCTGTTTATCGAGGGCAGTGAAGGGTTCGTCGAGAATCCACAGCAGCGGGCCGTCCAGATACAGGCGGGCCAGGGCCACGCGGCGCTGCTGGCCGGCGGACAGGGTATGACAGGGAACATCTTCAAAACCCTTCAGGCCAACAGCGGCCAGGGCCTGCCAGATCGACTCGCGGGTTGCCGGGTGATGCAGGGCGCTGAGCCAACTGAGGTTTTCCTCGGGCGTCAGCACGTCCTTGATCCCCGCAGCATGGCCAATCCACAACAGATTGCGGGCCAGCTCTGTACGTTGCTCGGCCAAGGGTTTGCCGTTGAGCCGCACTTCGCCCGCCGTTGGCGCCATCAACCCGGCCAACAGGCGCAACAGGCTGGTCTTGCCGCTGCCGTTGGGTCCGCTGATCTGCACCATGTCGCCGGCCGCCAGACGCAGTTCGAGGTGTTCGAAGAGCATCCGCAGGTCGCGCTCACAAGCGAGCGCTACGGCTTCTAGAAGAGGGCTGGTCAAGAGATCGCGGGCCTTTACGGTTCAAGTCGGCAATGGATCGGCCGTTATAGAGATGCAGAGTAAATGCATTGGCCGCCTGTTTTAGAGAGTTGGATCAATCAGTTGTGATGTTTTTGACACTCTCTTTGAAGACGGGCGGCATTATACATGCGATGCCCTACTCTAAAGAGGGCAATTTCCTTGAGACGGCGCGTGCGATGACCGGTGACATCAACCTTCCAACGCTTCCTCCAGCGGCCCCGGCCGGGCCTCGCCCTGCCCCGGCGGTCGGTGAGTTGCTGAAACTGCTGGAGCCCCAGGCCGGGCTGATAGATGCCGGGAAAACTGTGAACGCCGAGGTCCTGGCCCTCAAGCAAGGTGGCGAAGCCTTTCAGCTGTTGCTCAAGTTGACCCTGGAAGGCGGCCGACAAACCCTAGTGCAGGCCAACAGCACCCAACCGCTGCCGCTGGGCAGCAATGTGGCAGTGAGCCAGACCTCATCGGGCGACCTGGCCATCAGCCTGCAACAGGCCCTCAGCGCCAACGTCGCCGCCCTCACCCGCATCGACACCAACCAATTGCCAGTAGGCACACTGCTGCAAGCCAAGGTGCTGACCAGCCAGGCCTTGCCCCAGGGTGCCGGGCAGCCTGCGCTCTTTCGTTCGCTGATCTCGGTGCTCAACAATGCCCTGAACGGCGCGACCCTGACCCTCGAAAGCCCGCAGCCGCTACGGGTTGGCAGTCTGCTCAGCGCCGTGATCCAGGATGCTCAGACCTTGAGTTTCGTGCCCCTGAGCAATCGCCGGGATCAACTGGCCGTCAGCCAACAACTCGCCACCCAGCAGAGCCGCCAGGGCTCCCTGGAGGGCGTGCTCAAGGCCCTGCAAAACCTGCCCCGCAGCGACGACACGCCGGTGGAGCTGCGCGCTGCCGTGGAGCGTTTACTGGCCGGGTTGCCGGACTTGGCGCAAGTCAGCAATCCCAAGGCCTTGGCTCAGTTGCTACAGAACAGCGGCGTGTTTCTGGAAGCCAAATTACTGGCGGGACAAAATCCACAGGTGCCGCCCCTCGACATGAAAGGCAGCCTGCTGCGGCTGGTGGCAGAGTTGATGCCCGCCCTGCCCGCCAGCACCAGCCTCAATGCGATCCTGGCGGCCAACACGCTGGCCCAAATGCTGCCCAGCTTCGTACGCAGCCCGCTGGGCACCCTCGGCCAGGTTGGTGCGAAGCCCTCCCCCGGCGGCTTTCCCTTGCCTGAACGGTTGATGCAACGCCTGGAGGGCGAAGGCAGCCTGGAAAACCTGCTGCGCCTGGCCGCCGGCGCCATCTCCCGCTTGCAGAGCCATCAACTGTCGAGCCTGGAACAAACCGGCACCACCGCCGATGGGCGGCTGCAAACCACCTGGCAACTGGAAATCCCCATGCGCACCTTGCAAGACATCGTGCCCTTGCAGGTCAAGTTCCAGCGTGAAGAACCGGCGCCAGACAAAGAACAGCCCGAACGCAAGATCGAACGGGACGCGAAAAAGATGCTCTGGCGCGTGGAACTGGCCTTTGACATGGAGCCCTTGGGCCCGTTGCAGGTCCAGGCGCAACTGACCCAGGGCAAACTCTCCAGCCAGCTCTGGGCCACCCGCCCCTACACCGCCAGCCTGATCGAAAGCCACTTGGGCAGCCTGCGCGAGCGCCTGGTGTCATCTGGGCTCAACGTCGGCGACCTCGACTGCCACCTCGGTACCCCGCCCCGTGGCCCGAAAACCGGGCTTGAGCAACGTTGGGTGGATGAAACCGCATGAAAAACCCCACCCCGCCGCGCCAGGCCATCGCCCTCAAATACGACGGCAAAGCCGCGCCAACCCTGACCGCCAAGGGCGACGACGCCCTCGCCGAAGCCATCCTCAGGTTGGCGCGAGAAAATGAAGTACCGATTTATGAAAATGCCGAACTGGTCAAATTGCTGGCGCGGATGGAGTTGGGCGACAGCATCCCCGAGGAGTTGTACCGCACCATCGCTGAGATCATTGCGTTTGCCTGGACGTTGAAGGGCAAGTTCCCGGTGGGGTACGACCCGGATGCGAGGCCGGTAGAGCGGGATGTGACGGAGCGCGGGGACGATTATTGAGGTTGCGCAGGTATACGGGGCCGTCTGCATATCTACTTATCATGACGGAAAAACGTCCCGTAACAGTTGTCGAGCCCCAGCGAGGCTACGTAAGCCGCACCACAGCCATCAGATCAGACCCCAACACCGAGTCGCCCCCAACGCAGCCTCGTTTTACTCGACAGCTGCTACGAAGGAAATATCTACACAAATCACCGTAGCAGTTGTCGAGCTTTAGCGAGGCTACGTAGGCCGCACAATAAGCAGTCTGAGCAGGCCTCAAAAAAAACCGCTGCCTTCGTCAGGTCAGCGGTTTTTTTTGGGCCAGGATACGTCAGCTCTTGTGCAACTTACTCATCAACTGTGCCTCAGCCTGGGTCAAGCCGCAGGACTGGGTCAGCTCATCGACCGTAGCGCCCATGCCCACCAACTTCGCCGCTTGGGCAAAAGACAGGTTCGACGGATCGCGCTGTTCAAGCGCAGCCAGTTTGTCCGGCAATGGCGCCAGCACTGAACGCAACTCGTGCACGTCCTCCCCGACGCGCACAGCGCTTTGCTGGTAGTTGTCGACTCGCTTGGCCAGTTCACGCATGCGCTGGTCGCGCACAGCATCGCGCTCGGCCTGTTGCAGGGTCAATTCGCGTTGCTGGCGCATGTAGCGCAGCAAAATAACCAGTGTCCCGACCCACAGCAGGGCCAGGACGATCACCGCTACCTCAAGGATCAATCAGATGTTCTCCAGATCCGACCATTCTTCTTCGCTCATCATCTTGTCCAGCTCAACCAGAATCAGCAGTTCGCCGTTCTTGTTGCACACGCCCTGGATGAACTTGGCAGATTCTTCGTTACCGACGTTCGGCGCAGTTTCCACTTCCGATTGACGCAGGTAAACCACCTCAGCGACGCTGTCGACCATGATCCCGACCACTTGCTTGTCGGCTTCGATGATGACGATACGGGTGTTGTCGTTGACTTCGGTCGGGACCAAGCCGAAGCGCTGGCGGGTGTCGATGACCGTCACCACGTTGCCGCGCAGGTTGATGATGCCCAGCACGTAGCTTGGCGCGCCCGGCACCGGAGCGATTTCAGTGTAGCGCAGCACTTCCTGCACGCGCATCACGTTGATGCCGTAGGACTCGTTGTCCAGTTTGAAGGTAACCCATTGCAGGATCGGATCATCCAAACCCTGTGCGGACGCTGACTTGTTCATACCCTGACCCCTTCAAGAACCGTTGATAACGGTGTGTGTTCGTAGGCAGCACAACGGTGCTGCACTTTTTTATTCAAGTACGTTTGTTGCCCGGCATAGCTTTAACCGCGCCGCTGGCAATCAGCTCCGCCAGTTCGGCGACATCCAGCAACGCGCACATGTGTTCGATCACGGTGCCCGCCAGCCACGGCCGCTGGCCACGGTGGCTGCGCCATTTGATTTCGTTGGGGTCCAGACGCAGCGAGCGGCTGACTTGATGCACCGCCAGCCCCCACTCGTAGCCCTGGACCGAGATCACGTATTGCAGGCCCTGGCGAAAATCATCGCGATACCGGTCAGGCATGACCCAGCGCGCGGTGTCCAGCACCTTCAGGTTGCCTGCCTGGCTCGGCAAAATGCCGAGGAACCATTCCGGCTGACCGAATAGCGGTGTCAGCTCCTGGCCTTCCAGCGAGTAAATCGAACCCAGGCACACCAACGGCACCGCCAGGGTCAAGCCAGCCACGTCAAACAGCAGGCATTCGAACGGCTCGGCAGCCCAGGCTGGCCGGCCATCGCCCTCCACTGGCGGCGGGGTGATGCTCGGTGGCAGGTGAACATCAGCCACCGGTGTCACCACAACAGACGGCACCAGTGCCAAAGGCGCAGGCACCTCCTTGACAGGTTTCGTCACTGGATCCGGAACCGGAACAACCAGGGCATCACGGGCCTGCTCTTCCAATACGGCCAGTTGAAACTCATCCAGGGCGGTTTCCGGCTCAACGCTTGGCAGCTCGACGACTTCGTCCAACACCAGGATCGGCTCAGGCAGTTCATCCTCGGTCGCATCCTGCAACAACGCGTCCAGATAGGACTGCAAAGCCAGCTGCGGCCGGGTCTTGAGGTCGACAGGACGATTCATTTGTATGCCCACGCGCAAGCCCCGTTAACCCTATATTTAGAGGTTATCGGCACAATAGCCCGCAGACTTGAATTCACGGTCATCTCACGCCACCTGCGCAACAAGCTGCTGCGACAGCAAGTGCTTGAGCAATGCCCGATATGCCAGCACGCCACGGCTTTTACCGTCGAACTGCGAAGGTACAAGCCCGGCACGGCTGGCATCGCGCAACCGGGTGTCCACCGGGATATAGCCTTGCCAGATGGTCTCTGGATAGGCATCGCGTAAAACGCGCAAGGTGCCGAGGGACGCCTGGGTGCGACGGTCAAACAACGTCGGGACGATGCTGTAGGGCAGCGCCTGTTTGCGCGAACGGTTGATCATCGCTAGGGTGCTGACCATCCGCTCCAGGCCTTTGACTGCCAGGTGCTCGGTCTGTACCGGAATCACCAGTTGCTGGCTCGCCGCCAGGGCGTTGACCATCAGCACGCCAAGCAACGGCGGGCTGTCGATAATGGCGTAGTCGAAGTCTTGCCACAGTTGCGCCAGGGTCTTGGCGATGACCAGGCCCAGGCCGCTCTGCCCCGGCGACTGGCGCTCAAGAGTGGCCAGGGCGGTGCTGGACGGCAACAGGGAAACCTTGTCATGACTGGTGGGCAGCAGCAATTGCCCCGGCAAGCCGGTGGGTACGCTGCCCTTGTGCAGGAACAGGTCGTAGCAGCTGTGCTCCAGGGCGTCAGGATCGTAGCCGAAATAGCTGGTCATCGAGCCATGGGGATCCAGGTCGATCACGACCACACGCTTGCCCGCCTCGGCCAGCAAGCCGGCTAAGGCGATGGAGGTGGTGGTCTTGCCGACTCCACCCTTTTGATTGGCAACTGCCCAGACTCTCATTCGGATTGTTCCTCCCGGCAGGCACAGGCTCTACCGAGAAATAGCATGGGGTTATAGAGCCGGTGACGGAGAATTGACGGCACTCTCTCGACCCGGCGGCTTTACTGGCGTCGGTGCAGTTTGTGTGCCAGCCCGCTTCAATGCGGCATCCGGTCGCGCATTGGCGGTGCCGGTGCCGGTCAAGCTGCGGCGCACATCCAGGTTGCGCGACACCACCAACACCACCCGGCGGTTGCGCGCGCGACCTTCGGCAGTGGCGTTATTGGCCACTGGCTGGAACTCGCCATAACCCACCGACGCCAGGCGCCCAGGGTTTACACCCTGCATCGCCATCATGCGCACGATACTCGCCGAGCGGGCCGAGGACAGTTCCCAGTTGGTCGGGTACTGCGCCGTGCTGATGGGCAAGTTATCGGTAAAACCTTCGACGTGGATCGGGTTATCGAAAGGTTTCAAAATCGTCGCCACCTTGTCGATGATGGTGAAGGCCATATCGCTGGGCATGGCGTCGGCGCTGGCGAACAGCAGGCTGGAGTTGAGCTCGATCTCAACCCACAATTCGTTGCCACGAATAGTCATCTGGTTGGAGCTGATCAGGTCGCCAAAGGCAGCGCTGATGTCATCGGCGATGCTTTTGAGCGGATCGCTACCGCCACTGACGCCGGCGTCGGTTTCATCGCTGTCCTTGACCAGGGGCTTGGCCGGGGTCACGGTCTTCGGGCGTTCGTCACCAATGGGGATGGGCTTGAGGGCACGGTCCGAGTCGCTGAACACACCCACCAGCGCTTCGGAGATAACTTTGTACTTGCCTTCGTTGATCGACGAGATGGAGTACATCACCACGAAAAAGGCGAACAGCAAGGTGATGAAGTCGGCGTAGGACACCAGCCAGCGTTCATGGTTGACGTGTTCTTCAGGCTCGCGGCGACGACGACTCACAACACATACCTCCCATCAATCCATGAAGCCCTGGAGCTTCAATTCGATGGAGCGCGGGTTCTCGCCCTCGGCAATCGACAGGATGCCTTCAAGCAGCATCTCGCGATAACGGGACTGGCGCATGGCGATAGACTTGAGCTTGCTGGCCACCGGCAACAGCAGCAGGTTGGCGCTGGCCACGCCATAGATGGTGGCGACAAACGCCACGGCGATACCGCTGCCCAGTTGCGAAGGGTCGCCCAGGTTGCCCATCACATGGATCAGACCCATGACCGCACCGATGATGCCAATGGTCGGCGCGTAGCCGCCCATACTTTCAAAGACTTTGGCGGCGTTGATGTCGCGGCTTTCCTGGGTGTAGAAGTCCACTTCCAGGATGCTGCGAATGGCTTCCGGCTCGGCGCCATCCACCAGCAATTGCAGGCCTTTGCGCGCGTAGCTGTCGGGCTCGGCATCCGCCACGCCCTCAAGGCCCAGCAGGCCTTCCTTGCGCGCCGTGAGACTCCAGTTGACCACCCGATCGATGCCGCCTGGCAAATCCACACGCGGCGGAAAAATAATCCATATAAGGATCTGCATGGCGCGCTTGAACGAACTCAGGGGCGACTGCAACAACGCCGCCCCCACGGTACCGCCTATCACGATCAACGCCGCCGGGCCGTTGGCCAGAGCGCCGATATGGCCGCCTTCCAGGTAGTTGCCACCGATGATGGCGACAAATGCGAGGATGATGCCCAACAGGCTCAACACATCCATCAGAGACAGGCCTCCACCAAGTGCTTGCCGATGTCGTCCAGGCTGTAGACGGCGTCGGCCAGGTCGGCCTTGACGATGGCCATGGGCATGCCATAGATCACGCAGCTGGCTTCATCCTGGGCCCAGATCGCACTGCCGCCCTGTTTGAGCAGGCGCGCACCTTCGCGACCGTCGGCGCCCATGCCGGTGAGCACCACCGCCAGAACTTTGTCGCCGTAGGACTTGGCGGCGGAACCAAAGGTGATATCCACGCAGGGCTTGTAGTTCAGACGCTCGTCACCAGGCAGGATTTTGATCGCGCCACGGCCGTCGACCATCATCTGTTTGCCGCCAGGGGCCAGCAGGGCCAGGCCAGGGCGCAGGATGTCACCATCCTCGGCTTCCTTGACGCTGATGCGGCACAGCTTGTCCAGGCGCTCAGCGAAGGCCTTGGTGAACGCGGCGGGCATGTGCTGGATCAGTACGATAGGTGTCGGGAAGTTCGCCGGCAGTTGAGTCAACACCCGTTGCAGAGCTACCGGACCGCCGGTGGACGTACCGATGGCAACCAACTTGTAAGCCTTGCGCTTGGGGACCGGCGAATGGGTGCTGGGTGCCGCTGTACGAGCCGGCGCCACGGCAGCGCGCGCAACTGGTGCAGGTGCCGCGCGACCGAACGTGCTCGGCGCTACGGGAGGGGCTGCTACCGGGGCAGGCGCCGCAGCCCTGAAACTGCTGCGATTACTGCGCGAGATGCTGTGCACCTTCTCGCAGAGCATCTGCTTGACCTTCTCGGGGTTACGCGAGATGTCTTCGAAATTCTTCGGCAGGAAGTCCACGGCGCCAGCGTCCAGCGCATCGAGGGTCACTCGCGCGCCTTCGTGGGTCAGCGAGGAGAACATCAACACCGGGGTCGGGCAGCGCTGCATGATGTGCCGCACAGCGGTGATGCCATCCATCATCGGCATCTCGTAGTCCATGGTGATTACGTCCGGCTTCAACGCCAGAGCCTGATCGATCGCCTCTTTGCCGTTGGTGGCCGTACCGACCACCTGGATATTGGAATCCGCTGAAAGAATTTCCGAGACGCGGCGGCGGAAGAAACCCGAATCATCCACCACCAGAACCTTGACTACCATAACCACTCCGTTAGGCGAGGCGAGGGACAACCGCCCCACCCAGCCAGAATCAAATACGCCGTGCGGCGTAACGCTTGAGCATGCTCGGAACATCGAGAATCAGTGCGATCCGACCGTCACCGGTAATGGTCGCACCCGACATGCCCGGGGTTCCCTGCAGCATTTTGCCCAAAGGCTTGATGACCACTTCTTCCTGGCCTACCAGTTGATCGACGACAAAGCCGATACGCTGGGTGCCCACGGAGAGAATCACCACATGGCCTTCACGCTGCTCTTCATGTTTGGCCGAGGCCACCAGCCAGCGCTTGAGGTAGAACAGTGGCAACGCCTTGTCGCGCACGATCACTACTTCCTGGCCGTCCACCACGTTGGTGCGCGACAGGTCGAGGTGGAAGATTTCGTTGACGTTGACCAGCGGGAAGGCGAAGGCCTGGTTACCCAGCATCACCATCAGGGTGGGCATGATCGCCAAGGTCAACGGCACCTTGATGACGATCTTCGAGCCCTGGCCCTTGGTCGAGTAGATATTGATCGAGCCATTGAGCTGGCTGATCTTGGTTTTCACCACGTCCATGCCCACGCCACGGCCGGACACGTCGGAAATCTCGGTCTTGGTTGAGAAACCCGGTGCAAAAATCAGGTTGTAGCACTCGGTGTCCGTCAGGCGGTCGGCGGCGTCCTTGTCCATCACGCCGCGCTTGACCGCGATGCCCCGCAGAATGTTCGGGTCCATGCCTTTGCCGTCATCAGAGATGGACAGCAGGATATGGTCGCCTTCCTGTTCCGCCGCCAGAATCACCTTGCCGCCACGGGTCTTGCCCGTTGCTTCACGTTCTTCCGGGGTTTCGATGCCGTGGTCAACGGCGTTGCGCACCAAGTGGACCAGCGGGTCGGCCAGGGCCTCGACAAGGTTTTTGTCGAGGTCGGTTTCTTCGCCCACCAGTTCCAGGTTGATCTCTTTCTTCAACTGCCGAGCCAAGTCGCGAACCAGGCGCGGGAAGCGGCCGAAGACTTTCTTGATCGGCTGCATCCGGGTCTTCATGACGGCGGTTTGCAGGTCAGCGGTGACCACGTCGAGGTTCGATACGGCCTTTTGCATGGCTTCATCGCCACTGTTAAGCCCCAGGCGCACCAGACGGTTACGCACCAGCACCAGCTCGCCGACCATGTTCATGATGTCGTCCAGCCGTGCGGTATCAACCCGTACGGTGGTTTCGGCTTCACTGACGGGTTGCTTGTCCGGGGTGGGGGCAGCAGGTGCTCGCGCTGGGGCCGGGGCAGGCACAGGTTTCGCAGCCACTGGTGCAGCGGCCTTGGCAGCAACCGGAGCCGGTGTGGCAACAGCGGCCGTGGCCGTGGCAGCAGCGGCAGGTGCGACATCGGAGAACTTGCCCTTGCCGTGCAGGTCATCGAGCAGGGATTCGAACTCGTGATCAGAGATCAGGCCATCGGCAGAGGGTGCGGCTGGCGCAGCAGCAGCCGCAGCGACTGCCGGCAGCGCTTCAGCGGCAAACGAGCCTTTGCCATGCAACTGATCCAGCAATGCTTCGAATTCGTCGTCGGTGATTTCATTGCTGGCAGGTGCAGCCGCTTTCACTGGCGCGGGCGTCGCCGCCACGGCGTCGGGGGCAAACTGGCCCTTGCCATGCAACTGGTCGAGCAACGACTCGAACTCGTCGTCGGTAATGTCTTCGGTAGTCGGCACCATTGCTTGTGTAGCGGCTACCGGAGCCTCAGCCTGGGCCTTGACGGCATTGAGCGAGTCCAGCAGTTGTTCAAATTCGCTGTCAGTGACATCACCTGCGGGCTCGGCCACAGGTTCAGCCACTGGTGCCGGTGCATTGGCAGCCGGTTCTGCCAGGCGCGCCAGAGCGGCCAGCAGTTGCGGGGTGGCGGCAGTGATCGGTGCACGTTCGCGCACTTCACTGAACATGCCGTTGACCGCGTCCAATGCTTCCAGAATCACGTCCATCAATTCCGAGTCGACGTGCCGCTCACCCTTGCGCAGGATGTCGAACACGTTCTCGGCGATGTGACAGCACTCCACCAGCTCATGGAGCTGGAGGAAGCCGGCGCCCCCTTTTACAGTGTGAAAACCGCGAAAAATTGCATTGAGCAGGTTCGCATCATCCGGTCGGCTTTCCAGCTCAACCAGTTGCTCGGACAGTTGCTCCAAAATTTCGCCGGCCTCTACAAGAAAATCCTGAAGGATTTCTTCATCGGCGCCGAAGCTCATGTACGTGTGCTCCTAAAATCCAAGACTGGACAGCAAATCGTCTACGTCATCTTGCCCTGACATAACGTCTTCACGTTTATCGGCATGAATCTGCGGACCTTCACCCTTGGCGAGGTGTTTTTGTGGATCTTTTTCCGAGAGGATCGCTTCGCGGTCATGTTCAATACCGGCAAAACGATCCACCTGCCCGGCCATCAGCACCAGTTTGAGCAAATTGCTTTCCACTTCAGTGACCAGTTGGGTCACCCGTTTGATCACCTGGCCGGTGAGGTCCTGGTAATCCTGGGCCAGCAGAATGTCGTTGAGGTTGCTGGAAACCGTGCGGTTTTCCTGCTCACAACGCGACAGAAATCCTTCGACCCGACGCGCCAGCTCACGAAATTCTTCGGCGCCCACTTCCCGGCGCATGAAACGGCCCCAGTCGGTGCTCAGCGCCTTGGCTTCATTGGCCATGCCGTTGACCAGGGGCGTGGAGTTTTCCACCAGGTCCATGGTGCGGTTGGCCGCAGCCTCAGTCAGCCTGACCACATAGGACAGGCGTTCGGTGGCATCGGTGATTTGCGAGATTTCTTCGGCCTGGGGCATGTGCGGGTCAATCTGAAAATTGACGATTGCACTGTGCAGCTCACGGGTGAGTTTGCCCACTTCCTGGTACAGGCCGCGATCACGGGTCTGGTTAAGCTCATGAATCAACTGCACCGCATCGCCGAACCGGCCTTTTTCAAGGCTTTCGACCAACTGGTGAGCATGTTTTTTCAGGGTCGATTCGAAATCGGCCTGCGATGATTCGTTATGCTCCATAGCTCCCCCGTGGCGACATCAATGGTTGATGCGTTCGAAGATTTTTTCGATCTTCTCTTTCAAGGCCAATGCGGTGAATGGCTTGACCACGTAGCCGTTGACCCCGGCCTGGGCGGCTTCGATGATCTGTTCACGCTTGGCTTCGGCGGTCACCATCAGCACGGGAAGGCTGCGCAGTTTTTCATCAGCGCGCACATGACGCAGCAAATCGATACCGGTCATGCCCGGCATGTTCCAGTCGGTTACCAGAAAGTCGATGCTCCCGCTGTTGAGGATCGGAATCGCTGTAATGCCGTCATCCGCCTCGACCGTATTTGTGAACCCAAGGTCACGCAACAGGTTTTTTATGATCCGCCGCATCGTTGAGAAGTCATCAACGATGAGGATTTTCATGTTCTTGTCCAATTCGACCTCCAAGCAGTCTTAAACGCGTCCAGCACCTGGGCGCGCCATTTCAATCAACAGGCGTTACACAAAAAGGACTGCAGGGGTACACCACGGGCTAACCCGTCCACACCAAGAGCATGGACGGTGTCGTTCGCAGTGTCCCCACACTGCCTGTCAGCGCGCTCGCCACTCTCCCAAACGCCCCCGCAAGCGGGCCGCGCACTGGCTGTGTAACTGGCTGACCCGCGATTCGCTGACCCCCAGGACCTCACCGATTTCCTTGAGGTTCAGCTCTTCGTCGTAGTACAGCGCCAACACTAGTCGCTCACGCTCCGGCAAATTGGCAATCGCGCCCGCCAGTGCGCCCTGAAAGCGTTCATCTTCCAGATCGCGCGACGGTTCGAGATGAGCACTCGCGCCGTCCTCGTGCAGCCCTTCATGTTCGCCGTCCTGCAACAGGTCGTCGAAACTGAACAAGCGACTGCCCAAGGTATCGTTCAAAATCCCGTAGTAATCGTCGAGACTCAATTGGAGTTCGGCCGCAACTTCGTGATCTTTAGCGTCACGACCGGTTTTTGCTTCAATTGAGCGAATTGCGTCACTTACCATGCGGGTATTACGGTGGACCGAACGCGGCGCCCAATCACCTTTACGCACTTCGTCGAGCATCGCGCCACGGATACGGATACCCGCATACGTCTCGAAACTCGCACCCTTGCTCGCGTCATATTTGGTCGACACTTCGAGCAAGCCGATCATGCCTGCCTGGATCAGGTCTTCGACCTGAACGCTGGCGGGCAAGCGTGCCAGCAAGTGGTAGGCAATGCGCTTGACCAAGGGCGCATAGCGCTCAATCAATTCGCCTTGGCTATCACGAGCCGAACTCTTGTAAAGGTTGTAGCCGCTGGCTGTCATAACACCGGTCCTGCACTCGTCTGATGCACCAATCGCTCGACGAAAAACTCCAGATGCCCCCGCGGATTGGCGGGCAACGGCCAAGTATCGACCTTCTGAGCAATAGCCTTGAACGCCAGTGCGCACTTCGAACGAGGGAATGCTTCATAGACTGCACGCTGCTTTTGCACAGCCTTGCGCACACACTCGTCATAGGGAACTGCGCCAACATATTGTAAGGCGACATCGAGGAAGCGATCCGTGACCTTGGTCAACTTGGCGAACAGGTTGCGTCCTTCCTGCGGGCTTTGGGCCATGTTGGCCAGCACGCGGAAGCGGTTCATGCCGTAGTCGCGGTTAAGCAGTTTGATCAGGGCGTAGGCGTCGGTGATCGAGGTGGGCTCGTCGCAGACCACCAGCAACACTTCTTGCGCTGCGCGCACAAAGCTGACCACGGACTCACCGATCCCGGCGGCGGTGTCGATCACCAGCACGTCGAGGTTGTCGCCAATATCGCTGAAGGCCTGGATCAGGCCCGCATGCTGCGCCGGGCTCAGATGCACCATGCTCTGGGTGCCGGAGGCAGCCGGCACGATGCGAATCCCGCCGGGACCCTGCAACAGCACGTCGCGCAGCTCACAGCGGCCCTCGATGACATCGGCCAATGTATGTTTGGGCGTCAGTCCCAGCAGAACATCAACGTTCGCCAGTCCCAGGTCGGCATCCAGCAGCATGACGCGGCGGCCAAGCTCTGCCAGGGCCAGGGACAAATTCACTGACACGTTAGTTTTCCCGACGCCACCTTTGCCGCCGGTCACCGCGATCACCTGTACGGGATGCATGCTGCCCATTTTATTTCTTTACCTTGTCTTGCTTAGACGCAGGCTACATGAGGTGGTTGCGCGAACTGCTGGCAGACCATCGATGTAGGTACTTTGCACTGTCATTTTATATTGAAGGCCATGTTGCCCTCAGCCGACCCGTTTGGCCGGACTGTGGTAGAGATCCGCGAACATGTCAGCCATCGCTTCCTCACTGGGTTCTTCCTGCATTTGCACGCTGACGGCACGGCTGACCAACTGATGACGGCGCGGCAGATGTAAATCATCCGGGATCCGCGGCCCGTCGGTCAGGTAGGCGACCGGTAATTCATGACTGATTGCCAAACTCAGCACCTCGCCCAGACTCGCCGTTTCGTCAAGTTTAGTCAGGATGCAGCCGGCCAGCCCACAACGCTTGTAACTGTGGTACGCAGCGGTGAGAACCTGTTTCTGGCTGGTTGTTGCAAGCACCAGATAATTTTTTGACTTGATCCCGCGCCCAGCCAGGCTTTCCAGCTGCATGCGCAGGGCCGGATCGCTGGCTTGCAGGCCAGCGGTGTCGATCAACACCACGCGCTTGCGCAGCAGCGGATCGAGGGCGTTGGCCAACGACTGGCCTGGATCGACATGGGTCACCGGCACGTTGAGGATGCGGCCCAGGGTCTTGAGCTGTTCCTGGGCGCCAATGCGGTAGCTGTCCATGCTCACCAGCGCGATGTTCTGCGCGCCGTACTTGAGCACGTATCGGGCTGCCAGCTTGGCCAGGGTGGTGGTCTTGCCCATGCCGGCAGGGCCGACCATGGCAATCACGCCACCTTCTTCCAGAGGTTCGATTTCAGGGGTAACAATCATCCGCGCCAGATGGGCCAGCAACATGCGCCAAGCCTGGCGAGGCTCTTCAATTTCGGTGGTCAGCGCCAGCAGGTCGCGGGACAACGGGCCGGACAGGCCGATGCGTTGCAGGCGGCGCCAGAGGTTGGCCTGTTGCGGTTTGCTGCCCTGCAATTGGTTCCACGCCAACGAGCCAAGCTGCACTTCCAGCAACTCACGCAGGCCGTTGAGTTCAAAACGCATAGAGTCGAACACGCGCTGATCGACCGGGGCCGCCTGTGCGGGCGCCGCAGGCCGTGGTGGCTCGACAAAGGTCGGCTCCACCAGCGGCTCGGAGGCGGTCAGCGGCAGGCCGGCGAACAGCTGGCGATTGGTGGTGGCGTCGCTGTCGCCGC
Organism: Pseudomonas sp. HY7a-MNA-CIBAN-0227; assembly: GCF_040310325.1. Lineage (NCBI taxonomy): Bacteria > Pseudomonadati > Pseudomonadota > Gammaproteobacteria > Pseudomonadales > Pseudomonadaceae > Pseudomonas > Pseudomonas sp. HY7a-MNA-CIBAN-0227. Next base: position 121,364 of record NZ_JBEOPT010000009.1, read on the forward strand.
GCATGCTCAATTCGGCCTGGGCCGAGACAATGCGCGAGGCGGTCTTGCGCAGCTCGTCTTCCAGTTCCATGTTCGGTACGCGCGGCGCCAGCGCCGAGGGTTGGTAATCCAGGGCAGCCGTCAGCTCGACACCGCCGGCAATGCGACGGTTACCGATAATCGCGGCGTCGGCGCCCAGCTCATCACGAACCAGTTTCATGGCCTGACGCATATCGGCGGCGAAAAAACGCTTCACTTGCATAACCCACTACCTCAGCCGTTGGGGCCTACTGTCGCGACGATAGTCACTTGCTTATTGTCAGGAATTTCCTGATAAGCCAAAACGTGCAAATTCGGTACTGCCAGGCGTCCAAACCGCGACAACATCGCCCGAACGGGGCCTGCCACCAGCAGAATCACCGGTTGGCCCTGCATTTCCTGGCGCTGTGCGGCGTCAATCAACGAACGCTGCAGCTTTTCAGCCATGCTTGGCTCCAGCAGAACGCCCTCTTCCTGGCCTTGCCCTGCCTTCTGAATACTATTGAGCAATATTTGTTCCAACCTTGGTTCCAAGGTGATCACAGGCAGCTCGGAGTCAAGCCCTACAATGCTTTGGACAATGGCGCGGGACAATCCGACGCGCACCGCGGCGACCAGCGCGGCAGTATCTTGACTCTTGGCGGCATTGTTGGCGACGGCTTCGGCAATGCTGCGAATGTCCCGCACCGGCACCTGCTCGGCCAACAGCGCTTGCAGCACCTTGAGCAGTTGCGACAGCGACAGTATTCCCGGCACCAGCTCTTCAGCCAGTTTCGGCGAGGCTTTGGCCAGTAACTGCATGAGTTGCTGGACTTCTTCGTGGCCAATCAGCTCGTGGGAGTGCTTGTAGAGAATCTGGTTAAGGTGGGTGGCGACCACCGTGCTGGCATCCACCACGGTGTAGCCCAGGGACTGCGCCTGGTTGCGCTGACTGGCTTCGATCCACACGGCCTCCAGGCCAAAAGCCGGATCTTTGGCGGTTATGCCGCTGAGGGTACCGAAGACCTGGCCGGGGTTGATCGCCAACTCCCGGTCCGGGTAGATCTCGGCTTCTGCCAGGGTCACGCCCATCAAGGTCAGGCGGTAGGCGCTGGGGGCCAGGTCGAGGTTGTCACGAATGTGCACAGTGGGCATCAGAAAGCCCAGGTCCTGGGACAGCTTCTTGCGCACGCCCTTGATCCGCGCCAGCAATTGCCCGCCCTGGTTACGGTCCACCAGGGGAATCAGGCGGTAGCCCACTTCCAGGCCAATCATGTCGATAGGCGTCACGTCGTCCCAACCCAGCTCCTTGGTTTCCTGGGCACGGGACGGCGATGGCAGCAACTCCTGCTGACGTGCAACTTCTTGCAGCGCCTGGACCTTGACCCCGCTCTGCTTTTTCCAGAACAGGTAGGCCGCGCCCCCCGCGAGGGCTGCCATGGAAAGAAAGGACACATGGGGCATGCCAGGCACAATACCCATCACCGCCATGATCCCGGCCGCCACCGCCAGAGCCTTGGGCGAGGAGAACATCTGCCGATTGATCTGCTTGCCCATGTCTTCGGAGCCCGAAGCACGGGTCACCATGATCGCGGCAGCGGTGGACAACAGCAGTGATGGCAATTGCGCCACCAAACCGTCACCGATGGTCAGCAAGGCGTAGACCCTGCCGGCGTCGCCGAAGGTCATGCCATGCTGGAAGATACCGACCGCCATGCCGCCGATCAGGTTGATGAACAGAATCAGCAGGCCGGCGATGGCGTCACCGCGCACGAACTTGCTCGCACCGTCCATGGAGCCGTAGAACTCGGCTTCCTGGGCCACTTCCAGGCGACGGTTCTTGGCCTGGTTCTGGTCGATCAGGCCGGCGTTGAGGTCGGCGTCGATAGCCATTTGCTTGCCGGGCATGGCGTCGAGGGTGAAACGCGCGCTCACCTCGGAAATCCGCCCGGCGCCCTTGGTCACTACCACGAAGTTGATGATCATCAGGATCGCGAACACCACGATACCGACCACATAGTTACCGCCGATCACCACCTCGCCGAAGGCCTGGATCACCTTGCCCGCAGCGGCGTGGCCGTCCTGGCCGTGAAGCATGACCACCCGCGTGGAGGCGACGTTGAGCGCCAGCCTCAGCAAGGTGGCGACCAGCAAAATAGTGGGGAAAACCGCGAAATCCAAGGGCCGCAGGGCGTAGACGCACACCAGCAGCACGACGATGGACAGGGCAATGTTGAAGGTGAAGAACACGTCGAGCAGGAACGGCGGCATCGGCAACATCATCATTGCCAGCATGACCAACAGCAACAACGGTACGCCCAGATTGCCTCGTGAAAGGTCTGTCAGCGTGCCTCGGGCATTGTTGAGCATTTGAGAACGATCCACCGGTATTCCTCGTTTCCTTGAAGCAAACTTTTGACGCCAGAAGGCGACGTGAAGGCGTCATTGCAAGAAGCCTTCCAACTTTTGCTTGAAGGCGCAGATCGTTCTCTCGCCCTGCGTGGGAATGATCGGCATGCCCCGCTCTCCCGATATCAATGTCCCGTAGCAGCTGTCGAGTGGAACGAGGCTGCGTTGGGGGCGACTCGGTGCTGGGGGCTGATCTGAAAGCGGTGGTGCAGCCAACGTAGCCTCACTTAGGCTCGACAACTGCTACGACGGGGGGCCTGACTTCGAAAGGGTCATTGCTGGCAACATAAGCCTTAGGAATCGCGACGCAAATCCGGCGGGATCGGCAGGTCCTTGAGGGGGTCTGGGCGCTTGCCCTTGCCAGCGCGGTATTGGCGGATCTGATAGACGTAAGCCAACACTTGGGCCACCGCCAGATAAAGACCGGCAGGAATTTCGTGATCCAGGTCGGTGGAGTAGAAAATCGACCGGGCCAGTTCTGGCGATTCCAGCAGCAGGATATCGTTGGCCACGGCGATTTCGCGGATTTTCAGGGCGGTAAAGTCGCTGCCCTTGGCCAGCAGCATCGGTGCGCCGCCCTTCTCCGGGTCGTACTTGAGGGCCACGGCGTAGTGAGTCGGGTTGGTGATGACCACATCAGCATCGGGAACCGACGACATCATCTTGCGCTGGGACATCTCGCGCTGCAGTTGGCGAATGCGCTGCTTCACTTCCGGCCGGCCTTCCTGGTCCTTGTGCTCGTCGCGCACTTCCTGCTTGGTCATCAGCAGTTTCTTGTGGCTTTCCCACAACTGCACCGGGACGTCGACGGCGGCGATCAACAGCAGGCCGAGGGCCATCCACAGTGAACTCCAGCCCACTACCTGGACGCTATGGATGATCGCCAGCTCCAGCGGTTCATGGGCAATGCGCTGCAAATCGTCGATATCCGCTGACAACACCGCCAGCGCCACAAACAAAATAATGAAGAACTTGGCCAGGGCCTTGAGCAACTCAATCAGCGCCTTGGCCGAAAACATCCGCTTGATCCCGGCACCAGGGTTCATCCGGCTGAATTTAGGCGCCAGGCTGCCGGCGGCAAACAGCCAGCCACCGAGGGAAATCGGCCCAATGATTGCTGCCAGCAGCAACGTGACCAGCACCGGCTGCATCGCGAGGATGGCAATTTTCCCCGAGTGCAGCAGGTAGATGCCCATGGAGCGCTGATCCAGCAGTACCTCGCGAGGCAAGGAGAAGTTCAGGCGCATCAACTCCATCAGATCAATCGCCAGGCCACCGCCGTAGATCAGCAGGCCACCGGCACCGGCAAGCATCACCGCAAGGGTATTGAGCTCTTTGGAGCGGGCAATCTCGCCCTTTTCCCTGGAGTCCTTTTTTCGTTTGTCCGTGGGGTCTTCTGTCTTGTCCTGACCACTCTCGCTCTCGGCCATGGCTCAGCGCGCCCGTGCCAGATCACGTAAAAACTGCAAGGCGTCACTGGCCAGCGGTTGATACTGATTGAGAATGTCGGCCATGCCGATCCAGAAAATCCCCATGCCCAGCACCAGGGTCAGGGGGAAACCGATGGAGAAGATGTTCAACTGCGGCGCCGCCCGGGTCATCACGCCAAAGGCGATGTTGACCACCAGCAGCGCGGTGATCGCCGGCAGCACCAGCAGCAAGGCGGCGCCCAGCACCCAACTGAGGCGGCCCACCAGCTCCCAGAAGTGACTGACCACCAGCCCCTCACCCACCGGCAAGGTGGTGAAGCTTTCGGTGAGCACTTCGAACACCACCAGGTGGCCGTTCATGGCCAAAAACAGCAAGGTCACCAGCATGGTCAGAAATTGCCCGATTACCGCCACCGACACGCCGTTGGTGGGGTCGACCATGGAGGCAAAGCCCATGCCCATCTGGATCGAGATCACCTGCCCGGCAATCACAAAGGCCTGGAAAAACAGTTGCAGGGAAAACCCCAGCAGCGCGCCGATCAGGATCTGCTCGGCAATCAGCAGCAACGCACTCAGGTCCAGGGCACTGACGGTGGGCATCGGCGGCAAGCCAGGGACAAGCACCACTGCGATCGCTACCGCAAAAAACAGGCGCACTCGCTTTGGAACCAGGGTAGTACCGAACACCGGCATGGTCATCAGCACGGCGGCGATGCGAAACAGCGGCAGCATGAATGAGGCCACCCAGGTGCCGATCTGCGCGTTGGTCAACTCCAGCAGCGGGCTCATCAGCCGATCAGCTGCGGAATACTGCCATACAGCTGCAGGATGTATTCCATGAAGGTTTGCACCAGCCAGGGACCTGCGACGATCAGGGTGACCAGCATCACCAGCAGACGCGGGAGGAAGCTCAAGGTTTGTTCATTGATCTGGGTCGCGGCCTGGAACATCGCCACCAGCAGGCCCACCAATAGGCTGGGCACCACCAGCACGGCCACCATCATGGTGGTCAGCCATAACGCTTCGCGAAACAGGTCGACTGCGACTTCTGGGGTCATGAGGCGTTACCTATCGAACTAAACACCACCAAAACTGCCAGCCAGGGTGCCGATAATCAGCGCCCAACCATCCACCAGCACAAACAGCATGATCTTGAACGGCAAGGAAATGATCAGCGGCGACAGCATCATCATACCCATTGCCATAAGCACACTGGCCACCACCAGGTCGATGATCAGGAACGGGATGAAAATCATGAAGCCTATCTGGAATGCCGTCTTCAGTTCCGAGGTGACGAACGCCGGCACCAGAATGGTCAGCGGCGCCTGGTCAGGGCTGGCAATGTCGGTGCGCTTGGACAGGCGCACGAACAGCTCAAGGTCGCTGGAGCGGGTCTGGGACAGCATGAAATCCTTGATCGGGCCCTGGGCCTTGTCGATCGCGTCCTGGGCCGTCATTTTCTCGGCCAGGTACGGTTGCAGGGCTTGCTGGTTCACCTTGTCAAACACCGGGGCCATGATGAACAGCGTCAAAAACAACGCCATGCCGGTAAGGATCTGGTTCGACGGCGTCTGCTGCAGGCCCAGGGCCTGGCGCAGGATCGAGAAGACGATGATGATGCGGGTGAAGCTGGTCATCAGCATGACGAACGCTGGGATAAAGCTCAGCGCAGTCATGATCAACAGGATCTGCAGGCTGACCGAATACTCCTGCGCCCCGGCAGCGTTGGTGCCCAGGGTGATCGCCGGGATCGACAACGGGTCGGCCCCCAGTGCCAGAGGCGCAGCCAGCAACAGCATGAGCGTCAATAAAACGCGCATCACTTCTTATCCTTCTGGTCCTTGCCCAACAACTCCATCAGGCGCTGGGCGAACTCCGGCGTAGCCGTTTGGGTCTGGGCCACGTGCACCGGCTGCTTGAGTACATGCAGCGGGGTGATGCGCCCGGGAGTGATGCCCAGCAGAATCTGTTCTTCACCCACTTGCACCAGTACCAGCCGGTCACGCGGGCCAAGGGCTCGCGACCCCACCACTTCAATGACCTGGGCATTACCCGGACCGATGCGCTGCACCCGGCGCAATAGCCAGGCCAGGACAAAAATCAGCCCGACCACCAGCAACAAGCCCAGTACCAGTTGGGTCAGTTGCCCGGCCATGCCACTGCTGACAGCAGGCGCTGCCGCTTGAACCACCGGTTCAGCCGCCAAGGCGCTTAATGGCAGCGCCCACAACAGTCCCACCACCAAGCGCTTCATGTCAGCGCAACTTCTTGATGCGTTCGCTTGGGCTGATCACGTCCGTCAGGCGGATGCCGAACTTTTCGTTGACCACCACCACTTCGCCGTGGGCGATCAGCGTGCCGTTGACCAGCACATCCAGCGGCTCACCGGCCAGGCGGTCGAGTTCGATCACCGAACCCTGGTTGAGTTGCAGCAGGTTGCGGATGTTGATTTCGGTGCTGCCCACTTCCATGGAAATCGACACCGGAATGTCGAGGATCACGTCCAGGTTCGGACCGTCCAGGGTCACCGGCTCGTGGTTCTTCGGCACGCTGCCGAACTCTTCCAGGGGCAGGCGATTGCCCGCCGGTGCGGTGGCGGCATCGGCGGCCAGCAGCGCGTCGATATCGTCCTGGCCGACATCACCGGTTTCCTCCAGGGCCGCTGCCCATTCGTCAGCCAGGGCCTGGTCTTCGGCGGAAGTGTTCTCGTGTTCGGTAGCCATTACATGTCCTCGGCGGAGCAAACATTCATAAATTAGGGGTGGATCAGCGACGGTTGATCGGTTCGATCACTTGCAACGCCAGGTTGCCCTTGTGGGAACCGAGCTTGACCTTGAACGACGGCACACCATTGGCGCGCATGATCAATTCTTCCGGCAGCTCGATGGGAATCACATCCCCCGGCTGCATGTGCAAAATGTCCCGCAGGCGCAACTGGCGACGGGCTACCGTAGCGCTTAACGGCACATCGACGTCCAGCAGGTCTTCGCGCAGGGCCTTGACCCAGCGTTCGTCCTGGTCGTCCAGGTCGGACTGGAAACCGGCGTCGAGCATTTCCCGTACCGGCTCGATCATCGAGTACGGCATGGTCACGTGCAGGTCGCCGCCACCGCCATCGAGTTCGATGTGGAAGGTGGAAACCACAACGGCTTCGCTGGGGCCGACGATGTTGGCCATGGCCGGGTTCACTTCCGAGTTGATGTACTCGAAATTGACTTCCATGATCGCCTGCCAGGCTTCTTTCAAATCGATGAAAGCCTGCTCCAGCACCATGCGCACCACCCGCAATTCGGTGGGGGTGAATTCGCGGCCTTCGATCTTGGCGTGACGGCCGTCACCACCGAAGAAGTTATCCACCAGCTTGAATACCAGCTTGGCGTCGAGGATGAACAGCGCGGTACCGCGCAACGGCTTGATCTTCACCAGGTTGAGGCTGGTGGGCACGTACAGCGAGTGCACGTATTCGCCGAACTTCATCACCTGCACGCCGCCCACCGCCACGTCCGCCGAGCGGCGCAACATGTTGAACATGCTGATACGGGTGTAACGAGCGAAACGTTCGTTGATCATTTCCAGGGTCGGCATGCGTCCACGGACAATGCGATCCTGGCTGGTCAGGTCGTAGCTTTTGACGCTGCCGGGCTCGGCAGCCATTTCGGTCTCTACCAGACCGTCGTCGACACCGTGGAGCAACGCATCGATTTCATCCTGGGACAGCAGGTCCTGCACGGCCATGTCGTGATCCTACTGCAATACGAAATTAGTGAAGAGCAACTGCTCGACCACGACTTTGCCGATTTCCTTCTGAGCCACTTCCTGCACGCTGGCAGTCGCTTTCTGGCGCAACATCTCCTGGCCCACCGGAGTGATCAGGCTGTCGAAGCTCTGTGCGGAGAACAGCATCACCAGGTTATTACGGATAACCGGCATATGCACTTTGAGGGCATCCAGGTCCGCCTGGTTACGCGCCAGCAGGGTAATGCTCACCTGCAAGTAGCGTTGACGGCCGTTCTGGTTGAAGTTGGCGACAAAGGCCGGGAGCATCTGCTCGAAGATTGCCGGTTGCTTGACGTTGCTGTTGGCCTCGACGACAGACACCGGCTTGCTCTGGGCGCTGTGCATAAAGTACCAGGTCGCGCCCACCGACAAGCCGATCGCCAGGAACAAGGCCAGGACAATCAGCAGGATAAGCTTGAGCTTGCCCTTGCCTGCCGGTGCGGGTGCTGCTGTTGCTGCGTCGTCACTCTTCGCCATGCCAATAATCCGTCACTATTCGGGTTTTCACAGATCCACGGCAAGGCAAGAGCAAGTGTTATGCCAGAGTTGTCTGATCGAACTGAAGTGTGTGGGTACGGGCTTATTGTGGCGAGCGGGCTTGTCGGATCGCCGCACCGCCGCGCTGGGCTGCGAAGCGGCCCCAATAAGACCGCCGCATTCCTTCAGGCAGAACGAGGTGGCAGGTTTTAGGGCTGCTTCGCAGCCCAACGCGGGCAAGCCCGCTCGCCACAGAGGAAGCTTTCCCAGCCAGATCAGGCGTAGTAATCCACGGCACTGGAACCGATCACTGTACGGACAGCCGGCGCGGCGACTTCGGCCACGTCACCTGCCCCGCCCCCCTCATGCCCATCACCGCGCTCGCCGCTGCCACTGACGCCACGGCTCTGATTCTGCTGTTGCTCCTGACCCTGTCCCTGCCAACCGCGAGACTGGTCGGAAACATTGACGTCCACTTGCCCCATGCCCTGCTGGGCGAACATTTCCCGCAGCCGCCCCGACTGGCTTTCCAGGGCTTCACGCACCACCGCATGGCTGCTCATGAAGTTGACCTGGGCCTGCTGGTCCGCCGTGATGTTCACGCGAATATCCAGGCGACCCAGTTCCGCTGGTTGCAGCTGAATTTCTGCCGACTTGAGGTTGGCGCTGGACAGGTACATGACCCGGTTCACCACTTCCTCGGTCCAGCCGCCCTGGTGCATGGCCAACGGCTGGTTGTTGAGGGGCAAGGCATTGGCGGTTTTCGGCGTCGCTGCCTGGGTCAATGCCGCCAGGCGATTGGCGAAGTCGTCGACACGGGTGTCGCTGCTGGCGTTCTTAAGGTCTTTGAGGCCGTCTTCGATCAAGCCACTGAAAGCCTTGTCACCGCCCTGGTCAGTGCTGTCCTTGGCCGCCTGCTGATCCACCATGGCCGCCAGGCCGTTGGCGAAATTTTGTGCGGCGGTGGGCTCAGCCTGGGTCGGGGCGGCTTTTTGTGAGGCCTGACTGCTGGCCGAGATGTGCCCACCCTGCTCCATCGCCAGGCGTACGGCCGGCAATGCATCCAGTGGATCGGCTTCTGGATCGAAGGCCGGCTTGACCTCTTCAGAGACAACCGGCAGCGCAACAACGGCAACCGGCTTGGCAGCGTCGTCCACAGGTACTGGAGCGGGAAGCGGCACTGGCGTGACTGCAGCCGCCAGCGCCGGGTCAACGACCGGGTCGACCGGTGGCTGCTGAACCAGCGCAGGGTCCTTGGTCGTATCGTCATCGGTGCTGGCCGCTGCGTCGGTCTTGCTCGGCGAGCCAGGCAAGTTCTTGCCGCTATCGGCAACCGCTGGAGTACCAGCGGCAGGCTTGTCATTGCTGAAATCTTTCTTGGCGCTGGTGTCGGCGGGCTTGTCGCGGTTTGGTTTGGGCGCCATGTCCGTGGACTTGGTCGGCGTTACCTGCGACTCCTTGGCGTACATCTGAGCGAAGCCCGGCCCCTTGGCACGCGGGTCCGCGACCACTGCCGGAGCATTGGCGGAGGAAGCTTTAGGCTTGACCGCAGGGGCAGCCTGAAGGAGCGAGTTCGGGGCAAGAGGCATAAGTGAGGTCTCCACTGCACAGGGTCGAGGGCGCAGTAAGAAGAGGTAGAGCAAGAGCCGGGCCAGGTTTATGCAAGGCTTCGACTCTCGCGGGGATCAGAGCTGGAAGCGCTGACGCTCGTGCTCATATAACGGCCGTATAAAGGCAAACTCATGATCAATCTCGTCCACCAGCGCCCCCAAGCCAACCTGCGCCTGCTTCGCCGATTCATCTTCCAATCGCCGACACAGCTCCGCCAGGCGTAAAGCCCCGAGGTTGCCACTGCTGCCTTTGAAACTATGGGCAATCTTGCCCAAGGTGTTGGCATCATTGCGAGCATCACGCAGCGCTTGTACGCGTTTTTGCGAGTCATCCAAAAACGTATCCAGCAGTTTCGGATACTCGCCTTCCATTACTTCCTGCAAACCCATCAACACATCAGGGTCCAAATGAATCTCTGCCACTTGCTCGCTCCTTGATCAAGAATCGGCGCGATTATGCCAGAGCCTCCCAGGAAAACTCTACGCAGACACTGCGCCCACCGTCCGACCAGCGTACATCGCCACTGAGCTGGCGGACCAGGCTCAGGCCGCGGCCGGACAGACGGTCGACGTCCAGCGGCCGCGCCAGCACCTGCTCTACGTCAAAGCCTGGCCCACTGTCTTCGATACGCAGGGTCAGGCAACCACCCACCGGCGTCGGCACCACGTTGACATGCACTCGCACAAAGCCGCTGTCCAACTGCCCCAGGCGCTCGTTGCGCTGGCGGTAATAGTTGGCGAAACCCTGGGCGTCACGCTTGAGGCGCGAGTCCAGGCCCAGCACGCCGTGCTCCAGAGCGTTGGAATACAGCTCGGCCATTACGCTGTACAGCGCCCCGCTCTGCCCCCGCAAGCCGTGGATTTCCAGCAGCAACTGCAGCAAATACGGCAACGGGTTGTAACGCTTGAGGGTCTCGGCGCGAAACTCGAAGCTCACCGACCAATCCAGCGGGCACGACTGGCCGCTGTCGGAGTAGACCATGGTCGGCGACCGCAAGGGCTGGTCGGGCAGCAGGCTGACTTCCACCATGCTGATGTCGTCCCGCACCTGGCCGCGAAAACCGGCGAGGGCCTGTTCGATTTCTTCGAACAGCTGTTCAGGCTGGCGATTGGCAGCAAATACCTGCAGTAACCGCTCGGCACCAAACAACTGTTCATTGGCGTCGGCGGTATCGAGCACACCATCGGACAACAAGAAGACCCGGTCGCCCAACGCCATCGGCCAGACCTCGGTGCGATCACTAAAGGACTCGGCCGCCAGCACCCCCAAGGGTAAATGCCGCGACACCAGCGGCGTGCGCCGGCCGCTGGCTACCTCATGCACATAGCCGTCGGGCATGCCGCCGTTCCATACTTCCACCATCCGGCGCTGGGCGCTCAGGCACAACAACGTCGCGCAGCAGAACATATCCACCGGCAGGATACGTTTGAGCTTGGCGTTCATTTCCCGCAGGGTTTGCGCCAGGCCGTAGCCCTTGGCGGTCATACCGTAGAACACTTCCGCGAGCGGCATCGCGCCGATAGCTGCCGGAAGGCCATGGCCGGTAAAGTCGCCCAATAAAACGTGCATATCGCCAGAGGGCGTATAGGCCGCCAGCAACAGGTCACCGTTGAACAAGGCATAGGGCGATTGCAGATAACGAATATTCGACGCTGCATTGAGGCAGCCGGAATGGGCAACCTTGTCGAACACCGCCTTGGCCGCCCGCTGCTCATGGAGCAGGTAGTCGTTGTGCCGAGCAATTAGGTCGCGCTGCTGCAACACCGTGGCCTGCAAGCGGCGCAGACGATCCATGGCGTTGATCTTCGCCGCCAGGATCACTTGGTTGTAAGGCTTGGCCAGGAAGTCGTCACCACCGGCGTCCAGGCACCGGGCCAGGGCTTCGCTCTCGCGCAGGGAGGTGAGGAAGATGATCGGCACCAGCGCCTCCCCCGCCAGGTGCTTGATCTGCCGGGCAGCCTCAAAGCCGTCCATCACCGGCATCAGCGCATCCATCAAGACCAATTGCGGGCGCTCGCGAGCGAACACCTCCACGGCTTCCTGACCATTGCTGGCGGTAAGCACCAAATGGCCCTGGCGGCGGACGATGGTCGACAGCAACAGACGGTCGGCGGCGCTGTCTTCGGCGATCAGGACGGTCAGGGCTTCGAGCACCGGGGCCAAGGTGCTCAACTGATGTCGAACAGTTTGTCGAAGTTGGAGATGGCGAGGATTTTACGTACGTCGCAGCTGCTATTGATTACACGCACGTCAGGCTCCCGGCCCTGGCCCTCGGCGTAGTCGCGCAGCAGCAGAAGCATGCCCAGCGCGGAGCTGTCGAGGTAGGTGGCTTCTTTCAAATCCACGACGTAAGTCTCGGGCTTCTTGGCGATGTGTTCGTAGGAATCGCGAAACTCTTGATGCTTGCCGAAATCGAATCGCCCCTTGATCGAAATCGTCACCTTTTGCCCGTCTGCGGATACTTCTGTAGCAACTGACATACAACTGCTTCCTTGTCATTGGCAATGTGCAACAAGGTTTAGCAGGTGAAGGGGATGTGGGCAAATCCATGTAGGAGTCGGTGCAATAGCTAATAGACGTCTTGGCGCGGCAAGCGCTGGGACAATTCATCCAGCAGCTTCTGCTCGCGCTTGTCTTCCAGGGTGCGGGCTTCTTCGATGTAGCGCCGCACCAGCTTGCGCAGGCCTTCGACCCGGGCGTAGGCCTGTTGCCAGCCTTCGCGGGCCTTGTCGAGGTTGTTCTGGTGCCAGACCAGGCTTTGGCGCTGCTGGCCGACAGCCGTTTCCAGTTGGTTAAGGAAGTACTGGTAATTCATCAGCCACTGCCCGGAAACCCCGTGGCTGCCGCGGGCGATCCATTGCTGCTGGTATTCGCCGCGAAAGCGCTCCAGGTCGCCCAGCTTGCTTTCCGCCAGGCGCACCTGGCCCTGGAAATGCCCCAACCGCTGGACGGCGGTGCGTTCGGCGCTTTCGGCCATCTCCACCACTGGCGCCAGGCGGGCTGCGCGACTTGTAGCCACGGCTTAACCGCCGGGCGCAGGTGCGAACACCGACGCCAGGTGCCCTTCGCTCTCGGCCATGCTGATGTTGTCGTTGAGGCCCTGGCGCAGGTAGGTGACCAACTGCGGTTGCAGGGCAATCGCCAGGTCAGTCTCGCGATCACCGCCGGGCACGTAGGCGCCAACGCTGATCAGGTCGCGACTCTGCTGATAGCGCGACCACAATTGCTTGAACTGCTGGGCCCGGGCCATATGTTCAGGGCTGACCACCGACGGCATCACCCGACTGATGGACGCTTCGATGTCGATGGCCGGGTAGTGTCCTTCCTCCGCCAAGCGCCGGGACAACACGATGTGGCCGTCGAGCACGCCCCGGGCCGAGTCGGCTATTGGGTCCTGCTGGTCATCACCTTCGGACAGCACCGTGTAGAACGCCGTGATCGAACCACCACCGGCCTCGGCATTACCGGCGCGTTCCACCAGCTTGGGCAGCTTGGCGAACACCGATGGAGGATAACCCTTGGTGGCCGGCGGCTCGCCGATGGCCAGGGCGATTTCCCGCTGGGCCTGGGCGAAACGCGTGAGGGAGTCCATCAGTAACAGGACATTCTTGCCCTTGTCGCGAAAATATTCGGCGATACGCGTGCAGTACATCGCTGCGCGCAAGCGCATCAGCGGCGCATCATCCGCCGGCGAGGCAACCACCACGGAGCGCTTGAGGCCTTCTTCGCCGAGAATGTTCTCGATGAATTCCTTGACCTCGCGGCCCCGCTCACCGATCAGCCCGACCACGATAATGTCGGCCTCGGTAAAACGGGTCATCATGCCCAGCAGCACACTCTTGCCCACGCCGGTACCGGCGAACAGGCCCAGGCGCTGGCCGCGGCCCACCGTCAATAAACCGTTGATGCAGCGAATGCCCACGTCCAGCGGCTGGCTGATGGGGTTGCGCTTGAGGGGGTTGATGGTGGGACCGTCCATCGGCACCCAGTCTTCGGCTTTCATCCCGCCCTTACCGTCGAGGGCGCGACCGGCGCCGTCGAGTACCCGGCCAAGCATGCCCATGCCCATGGGCAAGCGGCCGGTGTCGGCCAATGGCACGACCCGCGCCCCGGGAGCGATACCGGCGAGACTGCCAACGGGCATCAGGAAAATCTTGTTGCCGGAGAAGCCCATCACTTCCGCCTCGACCTGCACCGGGTGATAGCTGTCGTCGTTGATCACCATGCAGCGGCTGCCCATGGCAGCGCGCAGGCCTTCGGCTTCCAGGGTCAGGCCGACCATGCGCAGCAGCCGACCTTCGAGGATTGGCTGGCCCGGCAATTCGGCGACTTCGACATAGCCGCCCAGGCGCTTGGCGAAGCTGGTGCGATCAAGGCGCATCAGAAGCGTCCAGGTCGTCGTTTAATTCAAGATGCAGATCAGCTGCCGCCGGGTGCAGCGCCTGCTCGTGCAACTGGTCAAAAAGTTTGGCCATGATCTGGCTGATACGCGTCTCGACGGTGGCATCGATACGGCTGTGTTCGGTCTCGACCCGGCAACCGCCCGGCTGCAGCGCGGCATCTTCAACGATGCGCCAGGTTTCCTCATGGCGTTCGCGCAGGCCTTTGACCTGCTCGAAATCCTGGGGATTGATGTACAGGCGCACATTGCCCACGCCCAACGGCAGCAACTTGAGGGCTTCGCGCATGACGCTTTCGATCTGGGTCGAGTCCATCTTCAGCTCGCGCTGGATCACCTGGCGAGTGATCTGTTCCACCAGGCCGACCATGGCCTTTTCGATCTGCGAATCCTGGTCGGCGATGGGCGCAAACAAGTTGCCCATCAACCGTTCCAGGCTGGCCAGCTTGGCGCTCAGGGCGGCGTCAGCTTCCTGGCGGACCTTGAGAGTGGTGCTATGGAAGCCTTCTTTCTCGCCGGTGGCAAAGCCTTCGTTGTAAGCCTCCTGACGAATGCTTTCCAGCTCTTCCAGGGTCAGTGGCTGGACTTCGTCCAGGGGCACTTCTTCCATTTCCACCGGGGTTTCTTCAACAGGTTCCGGCTCGGGCTCGGGCCGGTGCGGGTCGAAGCTGGGCAGCGACCAGACGTCAAACCCGCCGACATCCCGGGCGCGAATCAAATCACTGGGCGTCTCATCTTTGTTCGACATGTGCGGCGCCTTAGATCATTTCTTCGCCGCCCTTCCCGCCGAGAACGATTTCTCCGGCTTCGGCCATACGGCGGGCAATGGTGAGGATTTCCTTCTGCGCGGTTTCCACATCGCTGACGCGTACCGGGCCCTTGGCCTCCAGGTCGTCGCGCAACAGTTCGGATGCCCGCTTGGACATGTTCTTGAAGATCTTTTCCTTGACGCCCTCATCCGAGCCTTTAAGGGCAAGTACCAGCACATCGGAGGAGACTTCGCGCAGCAGCGCCTGGATGCCACGGTCGTCGACATCCGACAGGTTGTTGAAGACAAACATAAGGTCTTCGATCTGCACGGACAGGGTGTCGTCGATCTCGCGGATCGAGTCCATCAACTGGCCCTCGATGGAGCTGTCGAGGAAGTTCATGATGTCCGCCGCACGCTTGATGCCACCCAGGGTGGTGCGCGAGGCGTTGGAGTTGCCCGAGAATTGCTTCTCGAGAATGGTGTTCAGCTCTTTCAAGGCCGCCGGTTGCACGGTGTTCAACGACGAGACCCGCAGGATGATGTCCAGACGTACCTTGTGGTCGAAATGACCAAGCACTTCGCCAGCCTGGTCCGGGTCCAGATACGCCACGACAATGGCCTGGATCTGCGGGTGTTCGTAGCGGATCACGTCCGCCACGGCACGGGGTTCCATCCACTTCAGGCTGTCGAGGCCGCTGGTGTTGCCGCCCAGCAGGATGCGGTCGATCAGGCCGTTGGCCTTGTCCTCGCCGAGGGCTGAGGTGAGCATCTTGCGAATATAGCTGTCGGAACCGACGCCCAGGCTGGTCTGGTCGCCGACGATCTCGACGAACTCGCTCATCACCTGTTCGACCTGCTCGCGGTGCACATTGCGCATTTGCGCCATGGCCACGCCAACACGCTGAACCTCTTTGGGCCCCATATGTCGCAGCACTTGGGCGGCGTCGGTTTCCCCCAGGGACAGCAGCAGCACGGCGGCTTTGTCGACCTTGGAGAGTTTGGCTACAGCAGCTCGACTATCACTCATCTGCGTTAATCCACTCTTTCACGACCTGGGCCACACGACCCGGATCTTCTGCCACCAAACTCTTGATTGCGTTCAACTGTGCGTCATAGCCTTCGCTCGGGCTAGGCAGCAAGATGCTTTGCGGGCCGCCGAGGCTGACTCGGTCGTTGGCCAGTTCACCATCCAGGCCGCCCATGCCACCCAACTCGACATCGCTACCGCCAAAGGGTGCCAGTTGCTTCTTGCCGTGGCCGGTGATGTTGTTGAGCACCGGGCGCAGCACGCCGAACACCAGCACCAGGATGAACAGCACACCCAGTACTTGTTTGACGATATCCCAGAACCATGGCATCGAGTAGAACGGGGTCTCAGCGATCACTTCACCGCGCTCCAGGGAGAACGGCATGTTGATCACGCTGACGCTGTCGCCACGGCTGGCATCAAAGCCCACGGCGTCCTGCACCAGGCGGGTGAAGCGCGCCAATTCGTCGGTGCTCCACGGTGCGCGGCTGGTTTCGCCGTTGGCGGCGTTGATCTTGACCTGATCATCCACCACCACCGACACCGACAGGCGATTCAAGCGACCTTGTTGCTGCTTGGTGTGGCTAATGGAACGGTCCAGCTCGAAGTTCTTGGTGGACTGTTGACGTTTGTCCGCAGGGTACGGCGCAAGCATCGGCTGGCCGGTGGCTGGGTCCATAATCTGCTGGCCGTTGGCGTCGAGCAGCGGCTGGCCGGGCTGGATCGCGGCAGCGGTAGCCGCAGCACCACCTGTGGTTTGCGGGGCCGAAGCCGGGGCTGGCGGCTGATTGCTCAGGGCGCCGGGCACGCCTTGCGGGCCACTGCTGGCGGTGCGTTGTTCGCTGGTCGATTGCTCACTGCGCAGCGCCGGCTGGTCCGGGTTGAACTGCTCGGACGTCGACTCGATCGCGCTGAAGTCCACGTCGGCGGACACTTCAGCCTTGTAGCGATCATTGCCCAACACCGGTTGCAGGATGTTATGCACCCGCTGGGTCAGCATGCTTTCCATACGACGACTGTAGTCGAACTGCTTGCCGGCCATGGTCAGTGCGGAGTTTTCCGCCTGGTCGGAGAGCAGGTTGCCCTTCTGGTCGACCACGGTGATTTGCGACTTGCTCAACTCGGGAACGCTGGTGGCCACCAGGTTGATGATCGCCAGGACCTGGCCAGGCTCAAGGGAGCGGCCGGAAAACAGCTCAACCAAGACCGAGGCGCTGGGTTTGCGTTCATCGCGCACAAACACCGAGCTTTTCGGAATCGCCAGGTGCACGCGGGCACCCTTGACATTATTCAGGCTGGAGATGGTGCGTGCCAGCTCGCCTTCCAGGCCACGACGGTAGCGGGTGGCTTCCATAAACTGGCTGGTACCCAGGCCCTGGTCCTTGTCGAGGATTTCAAAACCGATATTGCCGTCGGTGGGGGTGACGCCGGCTGCCGCCAGTTTCATCCGCGCACGGGATACGTCATCGGCTTTTACCAGCAACGCGCCGGAATTGGGCTCGACGGTGTAGGCGATGTCGGCGGTGGCCAGGGTTTCCATGATCTGCTTGGCGTCCATACCCGCCAGGCTGCCGTAGAGCGGCCGGTAATCGGGTTGCTGGGACCACAGCACCACGGCAAAACCAATCGCCACGCTGGCAGCCAGGCCGACCATCAGGCCTACCTGACGCAACATGGTCATCTCGGAAAGGTTTTCCAGGAACGACAGGCCAAACAGCGGCGGTTTGCCGTCTGTCTTAGCGGGTGCGTTATCCACGACTGCTTCTGCCATGACTCAAATCGTCCTTAAACCGGCATCTGCATGATGTCTTGATAGGCCTGAACCAGCTTGTTGCGCACCTGGGTCAAGGCCTGGAAGGAAACGCTGGCCTTTTGCGAGGCGATCATCACGTCGGTCAGGTCCACGCCGCTCTTGCCGATCTCGAAGGCAGTCGCCAATTGGCTGGAAGCCTGTTGGGTATCGCTGACCTTGTTGATGGCTTGACCGAGCATGTCGGCAAAGTTGCTCTTGCCCAATTCCGGCACTTGCGTGACGGATTTCGAGCTAGCCATGGCATCCATTTGCATGGAGCGCATATCCAACATCAACCGATTGAACTCAACACCTTGGCTCATGAACTTCTCTCTCCGACGGCCCGCAATTTTTTGACACTACGTCTGCGGTTAGTAGGGTGGTAGCAACAAGGGTGCCAGCTCCGTGGCTACCTGTAAGAAAAGACGACTAATCCTGTCGCCCCCAAGGTTTTCATGTGGGGAATTTTCAGGTGGCGAAAAGGTAGGCTTCCACGTCCATCCCGGCATCGCGCATTTGCGCCAGCTTGTAGCGCAAGGTCCGCGGGCTGATGCCCAGCCGCTCGGCAGCCTCTTTGCGACGGCCGCGCTCGGAGCGCAGGGTGTCGATGATCATCTGGAATTCGCGGCGGCGCAGGTCGTCGCCCAATGCGCCAGCCGATTCGGCGGGAGCGGCTTCAACCGGCGGGACAGCCAGGCTGGGTAGCGGCGCAGCGCCACTGCTGCTGTTACCCAACACCAGGCAAAAGTCCTGAGGCTGGATCAAGCCGCCCTGCTGCAAAATCAATGCACGCTGGATCGCATTGTCCAGCTCGCGCACATTGCCCGGCCACGGATAGCTGATCAGGCACGCCTGGGCTTCGGCCGACAACCGCGCCTGGGCATGCTTCATTTTATTAACGTACTTGCTCAGCAGACGCTCGGCCAGCGGGATGATATCCGCCGGGCGCTCGCGCAAAGGGCGCCAGGCCAGAGGGAACACCGAGAGCCGGTAGAACAAGTCTTCACGAAAGCGCCCCGCCGCCACTTCGCCCGACAGATCACGGTTGGTGGTGGCGACCACGCGGATATCCAGCTGAATCGGCTTGCGTGCGCCGACCCGCTCCACTTCGCGTTCCTGCAGCACCCGCAGCAACTTGGCTTGCAGGCCCAGGGGCATTTCCGAAATTTCATCGAGCAGGATGGTGCCGCCGTCGGCCTGTTCAAACTTGCCGGCTTGTGCAGCGATAGCACCGGTGAAGGAGCCTTTTTCATGGCCGAACAAGGTGGCTTCGAGCATGTTGTCGGGGATCGCCGCACAGTTGATGGCGATAAACGGCTGGCTGGCGCGGTGGGATTGCTGGTGGATATAACGCGCCAGCACTTCCTTGCCAGTGCCGGACTCGCCAGAGATCAGCACCGTGGAATCACTGCGCGCCACACGGGCCGCCAGTTCCAGCAATTGAGCACTGGCCGGTTCAAAGGCAATCGGGCCTTCACCATCGGCGGCACCGAGAGTGCCAAGGGCGTGACGGGCGACCAGTTCGATCAAGGCCTTGGGCTCGAAGGGTTTTACCAGGTAGTCCGCCGCGCCCTGACGCATGGCATCCACAGCGCGCTCGACGGCGCCGTGGGCAGTCATCAGCAGCACCGGCAATTGCGGTTGGCGGGCGCGCAACAGGCTGAGCAACTGGTGGCCGTCCATGCCCGGCATGTTGACGTCGCTAACCACCAGGCTAAAGGATTCGTGCTCTACAGCCTCCAAGGCTTCCTCGGCAGAACCGACCGCCCGGTAGTCATGGCCCGCCAACAACAGCGTGTCAGCCAATGCTTCACGCAGGGCGCGATCGTCTTCAACCAATAAAACCTTGATAGCCATTTACCTTTACTCCGCGCTTGGCGCGCTTGAAAACAGCGGCAGCGTCATCAGCGCACAGGTGCCGCGACCCAACCGGGAACGCAGCTGCAATTCTCCCTGATGCGCACGCGCCACTGCCTTGACCACGGTCAGGCCCAGGCCGGTACCGTTGGTTTTAGTGGTGAAAAAGGGCTCGCCCAGGCGTTGTAACACCAGCGGCTCGATCCCGCTGCCGCTGTCGCTGATACACAGCCGCAAGGTGCCGGCGCGGGTGTACAGGTGCACCTTGAGCCGCGCACCGGGGCCGCTGGCCTGGGTCGCGTTTTCAATCAAGTTGAGCAGCGCACCCACCAGCGTGTCGCGATTGCACAGCAACTCCCCCAGATGGCTGTCGCACTGCCAACGTACCGACACATCTTGAATATGGGTGGCCGCAGCGGCTTGCAGGGACTGCATCAGCGCCGACGGCGTGACGCGGTCGGTCAGCGGCAACTCGCCGCGGGCAAATACCAGCATGTCGCGCACCTGATGCTCAAGCTCGTGCAGACGCTCCTTGAGCCGACCGGCAAAACGCTGATGAGTGGCCGCCGGTAATTGCTCGTCAGTCAAATGACTGGCGTAGATCAGCGCGGCCGACAGCGGGGTACGAATCTGATGCGCCAGAGAAGCGACCATTCGCCCCAGGGACGACAGGCGTTCATGGCGCGCCAGTTGATCCTGCAGGTGACGGGTTTCAGTCAGGTCGTTGAGCAAGACCAATTGGCCGGGCTCGGCGTCCAGGGAACGGGTGGCGATGGACAGCCGGCGACCGTCCTTGAGGGAAATTTCATGACCGTCGTCTTCGCGCGGCGCAAAGCAGCGGGCAATGACATGGCGCCATAGCTCGCCTTCCAGTGGCAAACCCAGCAAGTCGCAGGCCGCCGGGTTGGCTTCACGCACGCGGCCCTGATCGTCAATGACGATAACGCCACCGGGCAACAGGTCGAGGAGGTTTTGCAGACGGTTGGCCAAGCGCTCTTTCTCGGCCAGCTCTGCCATGCGCTGGGCACTGACCACCGCCAACTCGCCTTTGAGCTCAGAAACCCGGGCCTCCAGCAGGCTGTAGGAATCGGTCAACTGACTGGACATCTGGCTGAACAGCGAGAACGCCTGCTCAAGCCCAAGCCGGCTGATCTGCTCTACGGAAGGCCCCTGAGTGTCAGGGACTGAAGATAGTTGGGCGACGTGGGGCATCGTGCTCTCTCGCTTGGCTGACCGTCAGTTAAACGGAACGTTGCGAGAGCTGTAGCAATACCCGTGCCTAAAAAAAACTACTTATATATCAATGCATTGAAAAACAGGCGTCAATCATCCGCCTGTTCATCACCTTCACGACGGCTCATGCCGTACTTGCGCATCTTCTCCACCAGGGTGGTGCGACGGATGCGCAGGCGCTCGGCGGCACGGGCAACGATACCATTGGCGTCGTCCAGCGCCTGTTGGATCAGCCCTTGTTCCAGGCTGCCGAGGTAGTCCTTCAAGTCCAGGCCTTCGGGCGGCAGCATGGCGGTGGCGCCGAAGTCCGGGGTGTGGCCGTTGATGGCCACCCGCTCTTCGAGATCGCTGCGCAGGCTGTCCACCAGTTGCTCGTCTTCGTCGTCGACGTAGCGGAATTTCTTCGGCAACTCGACCACGCCGATGACCCCATACGGGTGCATGATCGCCATGCGCTCCACCAGGTTGGCCAACTCGCGGACGTTGCCCGGCCAGCCGTGGCGGCACAGGGACATGATCGCCGCCGAGTTGAAACGGATGGAGCCGCGTTTTTCGTGCTCCATGCGCGAGATCAGCTCATTCATCAGCAACGGGATGTCTTCCACGCGCTCACGCAGGGGTGCCATCTCGATGGGGAATACGTTGAGGCGGTAGTACAGGTCTTCGCGGAAGCTGCCGACCTCGATCATGCTTTCGAGGTTCTTGTGGGTCGCGGCGATGATGCGCACGTCGGCATTCTGGGTCTTGTTGCTGCCCACGCGCTCGAAGGTGCGCTCTTGCAGGACTCGCAACAGCTTGACCTGCATCGGCAGCGGCATGTCGCCGATTTCGTCGAGGAACAGGGTGCCGCCATTGGCCAGTTCAAAACGCCCGGCACGGCTGGTGATCGCCCCGGTAAAGGCGCCCTTTTCGTGGCCGAACAGTTCGCTTTCCAGCAGCTCTGCAGGAATCGCCCCACAGTTGACCGGCACAAAAGGCCCGTCGCGGCGTTTGGAATGGTAATGCAGGTTTCGCGCGACCACTTCCTTGCCGGTACCCGACTCGCCGAGGATCAGTACGCTGGCATCGGTATCAGCCACTTGCTGCATCATCTGGCGCACATGCTGGATGGCACGGCTGGTGCCGACGAGGCTGCGGAACAGGTTGGGTTCGCGGTGACGTCCGCGCTCGCGGGCCTGGTCGTACATCTCGCGATAGACCTGGGCACGGTGCAGGGAGTCGAGCAATTTGCTGTAGCTGGGGGGCATTTCCAGGGTGGAAAGGACGCGGCGGCGCTGGTCTTCCGGAAGCTCGACAGAAGAAATATCACCCATTAGCAACACTGGAAGGAACTCATCCCAGGTTGAGAGTGTCTTTAACAAGCCCAGAATTGCGCCAGGAGCGTTTACCGTCCCGATCAGCACACAAATGACTTCACGGCTCGACGACAAAGAGCTGACCGCCTGCTGCCAATCGTGGCTGCCGCAGGGCAGATTTTCTTCGCCAAGAAAATTCAAGATCACCGCCAGGTCGCGGCGGCGAACGCTATCGTCATCGATCAGCAGAATTTTGGTTTCACGCCACATGCAATAACAACTTCCCTAGTAAAACTCAAATGCCCTCGATTCGGGGCAATCTAGATAGCTGTAGGCATTTTCTGCGCTACGGCCACCTGACGTCTGAAATAGCACTAGTTAAGTCAAAAAAATGTGCACAGTCAAATTTATGACGCGCTAGTTCGGATTAACTGAGCCAGATCAACCGAACAGATGGTAAACCTTTGACGCACTCTTCGCTCGATTGATCTGCGACATCTCTTCGAAAATCGCCTGGCGCTCCCCGGTCGTCACCTCAAGCAACTGCTGGTAAACCACCAGCAGGCTCTCCAGTTTTTCCCGCAGGGCATCCTCGTCGACCGGCGCCTCGCTGAGCACGTCGTCAATCACGTTACGGCAGCCCAGGTCCAGTTCGCCAATGGCGTCCCAGTTACGCTCTGCCAACGCGTCGATCAAGGCTTCGCGGGTTTCATCAATGCGTTGCAGTGCATGGCTCATGACGTGTACCTCAAGGCCTCAGGCCTTATTGTGTTGCGATGGCATCCCAGCCTTCTTTTACGGTAATCAGCAGACGAGCGACTTCGTCGATAATTTCCGGGTCGTTGCTCACATTGGCTTGCGCCAGGCGTGTATTCATATAGTCGTACAGGCTGGCGAGGCGCTGGATCGCGGCCGGGTCTTCAGCCTTCTCTTCATCCAGGCCCTGACGCAGGCCGGTAATGATGTCGATGGCCTTGGACATCAGCAGGCACTTTTGCGGGATATCGCCACGCGCCATTGCACCCTTGGCCTGGGCCAGACGCTCCAGGCCGCCTTCCATCAGCATCTGGATCAGGCGATGAGGACTGGCCTCGGACACCTGCGCATGGGAATTGACCTTCTGGTATTGGCGAAGGGCTCTCATAGGGTTCATGTTGTTACCTCAGTTACAGGCCACAGTCGAATAGGTTTGCTTAACCAGTTTTTCGACTGCACCGCAAAAAACTTTAATCCAGACTTCAAGACCCGGACCACCGGCATATGCTTTTTCGGGGCGTTAAACGCCTCGAAAAATCAGCTCGACTTCGGATTGTTCAACGAGTTGAGGGTGGTCATGATGCTGGAGCTGCTGGCGTTGATCTGGGCGATCATCGTATCCATCGCCGTGTACTTGGCGCTCAAGGATTTCTGCAAGGCCTCCATGCGCCGATCCAGGTCGGTCTTCTGGGTGGTCAGGTCGGTTAGCTTGGTGTTGAGGTCCGTTACCCGCGACGCCAGAGTGCCGGTGGTGCCGACATAGCTAGCAGTTGTCTTGTTCATGCGGGAAATCAAACCGGTATCACCGGTGAACAGCTTGGCAATATCGCCAGCACCTTTAACCACCGCCTTGTCCCACGTTTTGTCTTCCAGGCTCAGCAACCCGGTTTTCTGGTCGGTGGTGATACCCATCTGGGCCAGACTGCTGATGGTGCCCGCCCCCGATCCGTTGACCAGCTCACTGCGCAAGCTGGCAACCAACTGACGCATCGACGCATCGCCGGTCAAGGCGCCCGCCGTGGTAGTGGAGGCATCGCCCGTGGCGGTGACCTTGGTCTGGGTATTGATGGAGGTCATCAGGGCGTTGTAAGCGGTGACGAACGACTGCACCGAGGTCTTCAGCGTGTCGGTGTTGCTGGCCACGGTGATGGTGGTCGGTTTGTCCTTTTCAACAGCCACCAGATCCAGGGTCACACCACTGATGGCGGAAGTCACCTTGTTGCTGGTGGACTCCATCGCGATGTCGTCGATGGTGTACTTGGCGTTCTGCGCCGGCTTACCCGCGTCGTAACCGGTGGCCAGGTCCGAGTCACCGCTGAGGGTGATGTCGGTGCCTACGCCACTGGTGTTGGAGCCGATGACCAGACGTGCGCCATTGGCATCACTCAGCACGTTGGCGCTGATGCCTTGGGCGGAAAGCTGGGTATTGATGGATTCGCGCAACTGCTGCAGCGTCGCACCACCCGGAACCAGCACGTCGTAACTTTTACCCGACTGGTTAATGGTCAGCGTCTGAGTTTCATCGCTGGCATTGGCCTTGCCCGAAGCACCGCCCTCGATCACCTTGCTGGTGACTTTCGAAGAAGTTGCCAGGTCCGTGACCTGCACAGTGTATTTACCGCTGGACGCGCCTTCACCCAGGGTGACCTTGACGTTTTTTTCTTCAGAGGTAGTAGCGGCCAGCCCGTTGAACGAGGCCACGTTGTTCAACTTGGTGATCGCCGCCCGGTAAGTTTCCAGCGCGCTCTTCACCGAACCGACAGCCGACAGCTGGATGGTCGTGTCTTTTTGCTGAGCGGTGATCTGGGCCAGCTTGGGCGCCTGCTCAGCACCCACCAACGCCTTGACGATGGCTTGCGTGTCGTAGCCCGAACCTGGGCCGGAAATCGTTGAACTAGCCATTTGCTATTCTCCTTGCCCTGCGGCTGCCGCTTTATTGGCGTACTAACGCCCAAGCAGCAATCAGAAACATGTTTCGTGCCAACTCAAGCCTTTGCTTCAAACAGCAGGCTGCTGGCATCGCTCAGGTTCTGCGCCAGCTTCAGCGCGGTCTCCGATGGAATCTGTCGAATCACTTCACCGCTGTCGGTGGCGATGACTTTGACGACCACTTTGCCGGTGCTGTCATCGATGGAGAAGTCCAGGTTACGTTGGGTCGCCTGCACAAACTCACGAATATCGGTTACAGCCTTTTCCAGTGCCATGCGTTGCGGCTCCTCGGCGGAGGCCGGCTCAGTCTCAACCGCAGGCTTGGCCTGAGCAGTAGAGACATTATTGGCCTGATTGGCCGGGGTTGCGCCAGCCGGGTAAGACGCGTTCAGCTTGATGCTCATGTCCATTTCATCACCTCCAAACTGAAAAAACGGAAGGGCACGTATACGCGCCCTTCCGTTATTTAACCGCTAGCCGAGATTACTGAAGCAGCTTCAGTACAGCGGATGGCAGTTGGTTAGCCTGGGACAGGATCGCGGTGGAAGCCTGTTGCAGGGTTTGTTGCTTAGTCAGTTCAGCGGCTTCGGAAGCGAAGTCAGCGTCTTCTACACGGCCTTTGGCGGCAGTGGAGTTCTGCGAAATGCTCTGCAGGTTGGCCACGGTGCTGGCGAAACGGTTTTGCACCGCACCCAGCTGCGAACGCTGGCTGTCAATCTGCTGCATGGCATCGTCCAGAGCCTGAACTGCTTGCTGCGAAGTGGCAGACGACAGGATGTTCAAGTCAGAAACGGTGGTTTCCATGGTCACAGCAGCCTTGGTGCCAGCAGCGGAGACAGCTTTCAAGCCCAATGCTGCCAGACCGGTACCAGCGCTGCCGTCCTTGACGGTGATGTCTTTGTCAGCGAACAGATTCAGAGTACCGTCAGCGTTTTTGCTGGCGTTTACACCGGTGCTGGCGCTGTTGATCGAAGCCACGATCGCATCGGAGGTATCGCCCTTCTTGAACTTGACTTCAACACCGTTGACATCAATGGAGGTGTCGTCTTTCAACTTGGCTTGGGAAGTGCCAGCCGACAGGCCCAACTGAGACAGCGAGCCGCTGGAAGTATTGGCCAGCTTGATGTCTTTACCGTCGCCCGAAGTGAGGGTCACACGACCTTCTTTAACGGTTGCGGTAGCGCCTGTGCCTGCTGAAGCCGCGAGATCAGACAGTACGGTTTTCATTGTGGAAGCTGCAGTCCACGATACATCCTTGCCGTTAACAGTGATGGCACCAATGCTTCCCATTACCTCTTTATCCCATGCACCAGTGGTCGAAGCCGTCAAGCCAACCGTAGCCAGCTTGGCGGTAGCGCCACTAATGGTGATGTCTTTCATTGAGGTCAGGGTCAGAACACCAGTAGCGTTGGCAGTAGCTGTAACGCCGGTCTCAGCCGTTTTCTTGTTGATCTCGGTTACTGCTGCGTCACCAGCAGCCTTGCCAATAAGTGCAGCAGTCAGCGTGATGTCTGTACCGTTGATGGTGATTTGGTCGCCAGCGGTAGTCGCCGTGTTCGCAGCGCCCGTTACGCTAGCTTGTGGGGCCCTAGGTGTAGTACCAACCGCCAAGCCAGTCTTGGCCAGCATACCGGCAGTCGCTTCAGAAAGAACGATGTCACTCTTCGAAGTTAAGGTCAGAGCGCCGGTTGTAGCATCAGCAACAGCAGTAACGCCGGTAGTAGCCGTTGCACCGTTGATATCAGCAGCAGTGGCGATACCTGAAGCAGTACCAGCAGCACCACCAGTCAGGGTAATTTGTGTACCGTTGATGGTGATCTTGTCGGTGTTGGCAGTCAGCAGGGGCGCCGAACCCGTTACGCTAGCCTCCGGAGGCAATGGCAACACCGAACCTGTAGCAGTAGCGCTCAAACCAGCCAAGGCAGCACTGTTGACGGTAGCTTCGCTGAAGTTACCCTTCAGGCCAGTAGCGCTGATGTCAGTCATACCGAACGAGATGGTTTCGTTGGCGTTGGCGCCGATCTGGAAGCCAACGTTGTTGAACGAGCCATCCAGCAGGTTACGACCACCGAAAGTAGTGGTGTTGGAGATACGGGTCAGCTCGCCCACTTTCGCGGTGAACTCTTGCTGCAGGGAAACACGGTCAGCGTCGCTTTTATCACCGTTAGCAGACTGCAGGGCGAGTTCACGCAGACGCTGCAGCAGGTTGGTGGATTCTTGCATCGCGCCTTCAGCAGTCTGGGCGATGGAAACACCGTTGTTGGCGTTGGCGATGGCTACGTTCAAGCCTTTGACCTGGTTGCCCAGACGGTTGGCGATCTGCATGCCGGCGGCGTCGTCTTTGGCGCTGTTGATTTTCAGGCCGGAGGACAGACGGTTCATCGAAGTGCTCAAAGCGTCGGATGCTTTGTTCAGGTTCTTCTGGACGCCCAGGGAAGTGATGTTGGTGTTTACGGACATTGCCATGACGAAATCCTCGAGAGTTGGATACTGCGGCTTCCGGCCCTGGCAACCGCCGGGTGTGGCCTAGAGAACCTTCGTAATAGTTATCGTCGTGAATGCAGGTTGCTTGAGGTTTTTTTTGAAATTTTTTACTAGCCCCGTGCCATTCCTTGCAATTCAAGGCCTTACAGAGGCAGGAAAGCCCAGCATTCATAGGCTGCTGACACCTGCACCCCCTCTCAAGCCCGACTCTTGTGGCAAGCCCGTTTCCTGTGAGGAGCAGGCTGTTGTGGTAAGTGAGCGTGTTGTGGCGAGCGGGCTTGCCCGCGTTGGGCCGCGAAGCGGCCCTAAAACCAGCCACTGCAATCTTTTTGATAGATCGCAGCGACCTTAATTGGGGCTGCTGCGCAGCCCAACGCGGGCAAGCCCGCTCGCCACAATAAAAAACGCCCAGGCTCTTTCGAACCTGGGCGTTTTTTTGTGCAGCGCTATTAAGGCATCACGGCCGATAGATAATCGCCGAGCCCCATGACAGGCCCACGCCGAAGCCACTGATGGCCACGCGCTTCCAGTCGGAGCCCATCGCGTGCTTTTCCAGCAACAGAGGAATGCTCGACGACACGGTATTGCCGGTCTCGACCATATCTTTGATGAACTTCTCTACCGGCGCGTCTTCGAAACGCCGAGCCACGGCGTCGACAATCGCCGCACTGCCTTGGTGGATGCAGAACGCATCAATCTCGTCGGCCTTGAGGTCCGACTCGTTGAGCAGCTCGTGCAGGTGCGCCGGCACCTTGAGCAGGGCGAAGTTGAAAACCTGGCGGCCATTCATGAAGAACACACCGTCGCTGACCTTCAGATGCGGTGCGCCGGAGCCATCGGTGCCGAACTTGGCCTTGCCCAGCTGCCACGGCGCGTCTTCGCCCATCCAGGTGGCGGTGGCGGCGTCGCCGAAGAGCATGGTGGTGTTGCGGTCTTCGGGGTCGACGATCTTCGAGTACGGGTCGGAGGTCACCAGCAGGCCGTTTTTCAGGCCGGTGGCTTCCATAAAACCTTTCATGGCGTAGATGCCGTAGACGTAGCCGGAGCAACCCAGGGAAATATCAAAGGCCGCCACGTGGGTCGGCAGGCCCAGCTTGTCCTGGACGATGGCGGCGGTATGAGGCAGGCCTTCTTCATCACCGTTCTGGGTGACGACAATCAGCACGTCGATGGATTCGCGCTTCAAACCTGGGTTGTTGGCAAACAAGGCATTGACTGCCTCGACACACAGATCGGAGGTTTCCTGCGCGGCATCCTTGCGCGGCAGAAAAGCTGAACCGATCTTGCCAATGATGAACTCTTCATCCTTGGCGAATTTGGCACCCTGGGCGTAGTTATCAAGCCCATCTACTGGCACGTAACTGGCGATGCTTTTTATGCCAATCATTGTGGCTTCCCAATACTAAATAGCTGGAGAACACCCCTGAATGCATTCAGGAGTGCTGACAATAAAGGGGATAACCCCGCAAAAAACACGCCGAAAGCGGCCATCCATTCACTGACCAAAGCCCCTAAATCCAACTCGGCGGAGGTCTGGCGGTGGCCTATCCTTTTCACACGATACAGTGAAGATGCGCTTTATGACTCATAGGTCACTCAATTTTGTGCGCTTTGTGCAAAACCCTGGAAGTTGCGCACGCCTAAAACGACAACGGCCCACCCTGTTTCCAGGGTGGGCCGTTTTGTGCCAGCGCCCATTACATCTTGTTGAACAGGCTCAACTGGGAGATTTTCACGAACGCCAGTTGCGAGGCTTCCAGCATCGCCTTCTGGAAGGCCAGGTCAATCGACACCGTGGCTACGTCCGTGTCGCCAATGGACGAGATGGTCGACTTGTTGGCCAGTACCATGCTGGTGTTTTCCGATTCCTGGATCTGCAGTGAATTCAGTCGCGCACCAATGGAGCCACGCACCATGTCCACCTGGGCATAAGAGGCCTGCAGGTTGGTGATGGTGGCGTTGACCACATCGGTCAGCTTGCCCTGGGCGACCGGATCGCCATCGGACGGTGTTTCCAGGGCCTGACGCAACTGGCTGAGGGTATCCAGCGCGCTTTGGGTCTTGTGGGTGCTGGAACCCACTGCAAACTGATCGCCAATGCCCGGTGCGCCGCTGACCTCAAAGGTCACCCCGGCGGCGGTGATTTTGGCGGGGACCGCGGGGATGACCGGAGGGCCGAGAATAGCCGGCGTACCAGGAACCATGGTGCCGTTGGACACCGGCTTGCTGTCGGTATTTATTGGCTGGGCGTACACCTCGTAATCGGTCGCCGAGGTGAACTTGATCACCGCCCCTTTGTTCGGGAAGGTGCTTGAGTAGTCTGCCTGGCTGGTGACCTGGCCCGCCGCCAACTGCGCGGTGGAGGTATTACTCGGCGTGCGCGACACGTTGAAGCTGTCCGGCTTGCCTTCCAGGGTGTAGACCCGGTCCTGGTACACCGCATCAGTGTCGGCGCCGGGCTTGATGTCCTTGAGGTTCTGGCTGACGTCGAAGCTCACGCCCCGCAGGCTGATGGACGAACTGCCTTCCTTGGTCGCATCGAATACGCCGTTACCGGCGGTCTCGGAGGTAATGTCCTTGCCCGCCGAATCGCTCACGGTGTACTGGGTGCTGCTGATGAAGGTCAGTTTGTACGGCTGGCCTTCGGTGAAGCTGCTGTCATATTTTGACTGCGACGTCACCGCGCCGGCCGACACCCAAACCTTGCCATCATTGACCGCTGGCGGCTGCAACGTCGCTTGAGTACGCCCGGCGTTGGCCGTGCCTTCCAGGACGCTCTTGCCGGTGTCGTTCGCCACCATCGACAACGTGTCGGATATCTTCATGCTCAACGGTGTTTCATCACCCTGATAGCTGTAGGTACCATCGCTGTTGCGGGCATACGGCGGCGTATCGCTCTTGCCACCGGCAAACAGGTAGTGGCCGGACGAATCCTTGCTGTTGAGTAGGCTAAACACCTGCTTTTCAATCTCGCCGATCTCCGAAGCCACTGCCTTGCGGTCATCATCGCTGATACCGCCACCGCCCTTACCAGCCACTTTTAGCGCCAATTCACTGGCACGCTGCAAGGCCGTATTGATGCCTTCGAGCACACTTTCCTCGCTGTTGAGCGAGTTCTTCATGCTGCTCATATTGCCGGCGTACTGGCCCAGCATGTCTTGCTGTTGTTGCAACAGCAGCAAGCGCGCAGCGCCCACCGGATCATCCGCGGCAGTCTGGATACGCACGCCAGAGTCAATCTTTTGCTGGGTATTGGTGACGTTGGAAAAGTTGTTCGAATAACGCGAAGCACTGGTATTGAAATACTGTTCAGTCGAGATGCGCATCGTCTCAATCTCCCTTAAAGACTGTTGATCAGCGTGCTGAAGGTTTCTTGCGCAGCCTTGATGATCTGCGACGACGCGGTGTAGTACTGCTGGAATCTGATCATGTCGCCCGCCTCTTCATCCAGGTTGACCTGGGACACCGAACTGCGACTGGCCTTGGCGGCGTCCAGCATGGCGCCGGTGGCACTGTTGTCAACATTGGCCTGGCTGGCCTTGCCGCCCACCGCGGACACCAACTGGCTGTAGGCGGTGGTCATGCTCACGCCTGCGTTGTCGTCGGTAGCACCCACGGTTTTCTTGGTTTGCAGGCCAAGCAGTTGCAGGGCATTGCGGTTGTCCAGGGCAGCACCGGTATTGAACGACACGCTGAAGTTGTCGCCATCTTTCGGCGCGCCACTGATAACAGTGTCTACGCCAAAGGTCATGGGATTGTTGGCAGCGTCCTTGATCACGTTGCCGGCCGAATCCAGCATCGGCACCTTGATCGTCAGTTTGTTGTCCTGACCCGGAATG
The DNA here is from genome assembly GCF_040310325.1 of Pseudomonas sp. HY7a-MNA-CIBAN-0227. NCBI lineage: Bacteria > Pseudomonadati > Pseudomonadota > Gammaproteobacteria > Pseudomonadales > Pseudomonadaceae > Pseudomonas > Pseudomonas sp. HY7a-MNA-CIBAN-0227. The sequence goes on from NZ_JBEOPT010000009.1 coordinate 152,427, forward strand.
ACGGTGCCGTTGCCGATGACATTGCCTTTGGCGTCGTTAACCACATAGCTCTGGGTGCCGTCGGCGGCCGGTTTGCCGAAGACCATTTTAACCGGCATCGACTGCTTGATCGCCGCTTCCAGCTGGGCCGTGGTGGCGCCACCGTGGATGTCCAGTGGCAAGGACAGGGTCGGTGCGCCGAACACACCGGTGCCGCTGTTGTTTTTATTGCCTTCGGCCAGCAACGGGCCCGAGAACGCCAACTTGTTCGGGTCGGTCATCACAACCTTGAGATCCGTCGCACCATTGGCGGTGGGGCTGACCTTGAACGTGTCGCCGTTGGCCATGGCACCCTTGCCGTCCAGGGCCAGGGTGATACCGTCGATAACCGGAGGCGGCGTCGTGGTGGTGTTGAAAGAGCCCATGGCCTTGCCGTCCGAGCGCACCACGGTGTAATTGTTGGCGTCGGAGAAGGTCACTTTGTAATCGAGTGTCGACAGCTTGCTGGCGTCGGCGATGGTCACATTCAGGTTGCCGGCGCTGCTGTTGTTCGGGCCGCCGACACTGCGCTGGCTAATAGCCGTCGCACTGTTGATGTTATTGAACAGCAAGTTACCGAACTGGCCATTGGCGTCCAGGCCCTGGCCCAACTGACTGTTGATGCTTTCGGAGACCACCAGGGCAGTTCGGCCCAGGTCGTTGATGGCCGGCATCAGCACATCGCTGCGATAACGCAACAAGCCACCGATGGTGCCGCCGCTGATGACCGAACTGACGTCCATCTGCTGCGAGCCGCTGGCCAGCATGACCGAGTACTGGCTCTTGTCGTCCTGGCTCGGCACCGCCGACAACTTGTTGGAAATACCGTCCGACACCAGGGACTGACCGGTGCCCAGGCTGACGTCGAAATGACCGTTGGCCTCAGTAACCCTCACGCCCACGAGTTCATTAAGCGAACGCACTGCTTCATTGCGCGCATCCAGCAGGTTCGCAGGTTCAGCGTTGCCCGTACCCTTGGCCTGGCTGATCTGCTGGTTGAGGGAGGCGATGGAGGACGTCAGCTGGTTGACCTGGCCGGTCAAGGTTTCCAGCTGACTGTTGATGCCTTCCTTCTGCTTATTCAACTCGGAAGCAATGGAATTGAAGCGGTTGCCCAAGGTCTGGGCGATGGTCAGCACCAGTTGGCGCGCAGAGTTGTCGCTCGGGTTGGAGGACGAGGTCTGCAACGCGGCGAAGAAGCTGCTGAGGGCAGCGCCGACACCGGTGGTCTTGTCCGAGAGCAGCTTGTCCACCGAACCGATCTGATCCAGATACGCCTTGGCGTCGCTGTTGAGCGAGGTGGTGGTCTGCAACTGGGTGTCCAGGTACTGGTTGTAGACCCGGCGTACATCCGCCAGGGTCGTGCCGGTACCGACAAATACGCCATCGAACCCCGTGCTGCCGTTGGCATTCTGGGTGGTCTGCTGACGCGAGTATCCCGGGGTCTTGGCGTTGGCAATGTTGTTACTCAAGGTCGCTAGCGACCCTTGGGACGCATTGAGCCCCGACATCCCGATATTGAGCAAACCCATGGTTCAGACCTTATAAATGAGTGGAAGCGCCCGCGGCAGCGTAGTTCTGGTAGCCGTTCATCGTTTTGGCTATCTGCGAAATCTTGCTGGCGTAGTCCGGATCGGTTGCATAACCGGCTTTTTGCAATTCGCGCACAAACTGTTCCGGCTTATCGGCCGACTTCAGGACTTCTTTATATCTTTCATTGCTTTGCAGCAATGTTACGAGGTCATGGAAGCTGTCCTGGTAAGAATCGTAGGAGCGAAATTGCGCCGTTTCCTTGACCATCTCGCCATTACGAAACTCGCTGGTGATCGCCCGCGCCTGAGCACCCTGCCAACTCTGACCGGCCTTGATGCCGAACAGGTTGTGGCTGCTGGTGCCGTCTTGCTGACGCATCACCGATTTACCCCAACCGGTTTCCAGGGCCGCCTGGGCCACCAGATAGCGTGGGTCGATGCCAATGCGCTCAGCGGCCTGCTTGGCCATCGGCAGCATGGTGGCGACAAATTCATCCTGTGAGCTGAAGGCTTTCTTCGCCGGCGCCAGCGGTGGCTGGGCCATGGCACGGCCGTAGACCTGCATGCGGCTGCTCGGCACGGCAAAGGTGCGAGCCGCGCCATTGATCACACCATCTTCGGCGGCACTGTTACGCAGTGGCGCGGCCTTGGCGGTGCTGGCGACGTCCGCGCCAGGCACGATGCCGGCCAGCAGTCGGTCAGTCAGCTTGCTCGGCAACGAGATGCGCCGCTGGTTCATCAGGGCCATGTCATTGCGCACGGTGCCGTCGTCGACCCGTTCCGCTACCGCCACGCGAGAGGCCCACAATGGACGCTGGCCATTGGAGCGACCCAGCGGGCCATCCGCCAGGGTGCCAGCAGCAATCGGAGTGGGTACGTCGACTTTCTTCGGCGCCTGTTCCGGGCCTTGCAAGGTCGAGGCAGCAGCAGCCTCCACCGGTTTGTTCTTTTGCATCTGGCGCATCAGCACGTCCGCCAGGCCAATACCACCGCCCTCCCGGGACAGCGACACCGCCAGTTGCTGGTCGTACATTTCCTGGTACTGCTTGGCCGCCGGGGTATTCATCGGGTTGTCTTTGCCCAAGGCCTCGGTGGCCGAGCGCATGGACTTGAGCATCTCGTTGAGGAACAGCGACTCGAATTCCTGCGCAACCTTGCGCATGTTGCCTTCGCTGTTCTTGTCGCCGACCTTGAGCTGGTTAAGCCGGTTGAGGTCGGAATAGGAACCCGAGTCCGCCGTACTGGTTAAACCGCTCTTACGCATGTCCATGGCTACGGCCTCAAATCACGATCAGGTCGGCTTGCAAGGCGCCGGCCTGTTTCAGGGCTTCGAGGATCGCCATCAAGTCACCTGGGGCGGCGCCCACTTGGTTCACCGCACGGACAATTTCATCCAGGGTGGTGCCGGGACCGAACTTGAACATCGGCTTGGCTTCTTGCTGGGCATTCACGCGCGAGCGCGGAACCACGGCGGTCTGGCCGTTGGACAGCGCCCCCGGCTGGCTGACAATCGGGTCTTCGGTAATGGTCACGGTCAGGCTGCCGTGGGTCACCGCTGCCGGCGAGACCTTGACGTTCTGGCCGATCACGATGGTACCGGTGCGCGAATTGATGATGACCTTGGCCACTGCCTGGCCCGGATCGACTTCGAGGTTTTCCAGGATCGACAAATAGTCGACGCGCTGGCTCGGGTCCAGTGGCGCGGTGACGCGAATCGAGCCGCCGTCGATGGCCTGGGCCACGCCTGGGCCGAGCAGGTCATTGATTTTGTCCACCACGCGCTTCGCGGTGGTGAAGTCGGAGCGATTGAGGTTCAGGGTCAGGCTGTTGCCCTGGTTGAAACCGCTGGGCACGGTACGCTCCACCGAAGCACCGCCAGGAATCCGTCCGGCCGAGGGCACGTTGACGGTGATCTTCGAACCGTCGCGGCCTTCGGCGTCAAAACCGCCCACCACCAGGTTGCCCTGAGCGATGGCATAGACGTTGCCGTCGATACCTTTCAACGGCGTCATCAGCAAGGTGCCGCCCCGCAGGCTTTTCGAGTTACCGATGGAGGACACGGTGATATCCACCACCTGGCCCGGCTTGGCGAACGCCGGCAAGTCGGCACTGATCGACACGGCCGCGACGTTTTTCAACTGCACGTTGCCCGAACCTGCCGGCACCTTGATGCCGAACTGCGAAAGCATGTTGTTGAAGGTCTGCAGGGTGAACGGGGTCTGGGTGGTCTGGTCACCGGTACCGTTGAGCCCCACCACCAGGCCGTAGCCGATCAACTGGTTGGTGCGCACGCCGGAAATGCTGGCGATGTCCTTGAGCCGCTCAGCCTGGACGCCTGCGCTCAGGGCCAGCAACAACACCGCTGCCATCAGCTGTTTGAGTTTCAAAGCATTCACCTTGAGGACCACCTAGAAAGGGAACAGCGGGCTAAGGAAGAAACGGTCAAACCAGCCCGGCTGACTGGCGTCAGCAAACGAACCCGTACCCGAGTAGGTAATGCGTGCATCGGCAATCCGCGTCGATGGCACAGTATTGTCGGTGGCGATATCGTCCGCCCGCACCATGCCGGCAATGCGCACCAGTTCGTCACCGGTGTTGAGGGTCATCCACTTCTCGCCGCGCACGGCAATGATGCCGTTGGGCAATACGTCGGCGACGGTCACAGTGATCGAGCCAACCAGGCTGTTGCCCTGCCCGGCCTTGCTGCTGCCATTGGTGGCGCGGTCGCCGCTGTAGCCAACGTCCAGGCTCAAATCACCACTGCCCAACGGGTTGTTGGTGTTCAAGCCGCCGCCGAACAACGAACTCAGGCCGATACCGGTCTTGCTGTTTTTCGCCACCTGGGAGTTGGCATTCTTGCTGGCCGTGGTGCGCTCGTTCAGGGTGATGGTGATGATGTCGCCCACACGGAACGCCTTGCGGTCGCTGTACAGGTTCTGTTCGAAGCCGGCCTGGTAGATCGAGCCATTGTTGGCGGCCGCAGGCAGCGGCGTGCGCGGCAGCACCGGCGCGTAGTACGGGTCATTGGGCTTTGGCGTCGGCGCGACACAGCCCGCGAGCACGGCGATCCCACTCAATGCCAGAACAGAAACAAAGCGATTCATGACCCTTACCTCACGGTGTTGCAGGCGCCATCAGGCCGCCCCATAGACTTGATTACAGATTCTGCGTTACGAACGAAAGCATCTGGTCGGCGGTGGAAATCACCTTGGAGTTCATCTCGTAGGCACGCTGAGTGGTGATCATGTTGACCATCTCTTCAACAGTGCTGACGTTGGAGGTTTCCAGGGTGTTTTGCAGGGTGGTACCAAAACCGTTTAGCCCCGGCGTACCCACTTGCGGCGCGCCGCTGGAGGCGGTTTCCAGGAACAGGTTGTTACCGGAGGCTTGCAGGCCGGCCGGGTTGATGAAGTCAGCGGTCTGCAGGTTGCCGATCACTTGCGACGCCGGGTTACCGGCGATGGTGACGGACACGGTGCCATCGGTGCCGACCGTGAAGGTCTGGGCATCGTTGGGCACGACAATCGCCGGCTCCAGGGCAAAACCGTTGGCGGTGACGACCTGGCCATTGGAATCCAGGTGGAACGTACCGTCACGGGTATAGGAGGTGGTGCCGTCCGGTTGCAGGATCTGGAAGAAGCCGCGACCGTTGAGCGCCAAGTCCAAAGGCTGGCCAGTTTGCTGCAGGTTGCCGGCGCTGAAGTTTTTCTGGGTGCCAACAATGGACACACCAGTACCCACTTGCAGACCCGACGGCAAGGCGCTGTCCTGGGTCGACTGGGCGCCAGGCTGACGCTTGATCTGATAGAGCAAGTCCTGGAATTCGGCGCGATCACGTTTGAAACCCGTGGTCGAAACGTTCGCCAGGTTGTTGGAGATCGTGGTCAGGTTGGTGTCCTGGGCGGACAGACCTGTTTTGGCAACCCATAGAGCCGGAAGCATGCTGTTCTCCTTCGTGCGCCTGTTTTATGGCGCCGCGTTACGAAATTAGTAATCAGTGGGTGGCGATCAGGTCATCTGCAGGACGCGAGTCATTGCCTGGTCGTCTTCCTTGGCGCTGTTCATCATCTTGATGTGCAGCTCGAACTGCTTGGACAGGGCCAGCACCGCCGTCATTTCTTCGACAGCATTGACGTTGCTCGACTGCAGGAAGCCCGACACCAGCTTGACGCTGGCATCCGCTACGGCAGGCTGGCCGTCATTGGTGTGGATCGCGCCGTCCAGGCCTTTGCTCATGGTCTTTAAATCAGGGTTGACCAGCTTGATCCGGTCCACTTCAGCCATCACCCGCGGGCCTTCGCCCATGGCGCGGATGCTGATGGTGCCGTCTTGGCCTACTTCGATCTTCTGCTCAGGCGGCACGGAGATCGGCCCGCCGTTGCCCATGATCGGCATCCCGTTGCCGGCCCGCAGCATGCCGAGGGCATCGACGTTCATGCTGGCAGTGCGCACGTAGGCTTCGCCGCCGTCTGGGGTTTGCACGGCAATCCAGCCGTCACCGCCGACAGTGACGTCGAGGTCGCGGCCAGTTTCGAGCATGGAGCCGGCGGAGAAATCCGTCGCCGGCCGTTCGGTCAAGGCAAATGCCCGCGCCGGAAAGCTGTCGCCAAATACCGGCATTGAGCGGGCCTGTTCCAGGTCACGCTGAAAACCGTTGGTGGAAATGTTCGCCAGATTGTTGGCATGAGCCTTCTGCGCCAGTGCATTCTGGCTGGCGCCGGTCATTGCCACATAAAGGTACTTGTCCACGCTCATTCCTCTCTCTGACGGACGCTTGCCGTCCACCGCTGTACTAAAGAGTCTTTAGCAATTTGCGCACCAACTTTTGAAAACGGAGGAAAATCCAGGCGGGGCAAGGGTTTGCGAGTAAATGAAGGAAAACGGGGATTTGCGATAAGTCGAAAAAACGGCGGAGTTATGCCGCTTCCGGCAAATGCGGGTCGTAGGTAGTCAATAAGCTGAGTCGCCGCTTCATGTAACCCTGGGCAGCGGCGCTACGCAGAAAACTTCCCCTCCCCGTAAGCCCAATCTGATTTTCCGGACCACTCGTCCAGCCCCTCTTTTGCTGTTGCAGACTCCGACGCCTCCTTCTTGCAGAGACGTCACGGATGACTGCTTCTTCCTCTCGCATCACCTTTATCGAACATGAGCTGGATGGTTTTCATCAGAGCCTGGCGGTCTATCGCCAGCAGGTGGGCGCCTGGTATTCGCAAGCTCTGGATAAGGTCAGCCATGCAGCGGATTTGCCATCGTTGCTGGGGATGGATCAGGTGCTGCGGTTTGGGGGTTCGCAAGTATCGGTGAGCCTTTCCGATGATAACTTTTCGACGGTGGCGCGCTGTCCGGCAGGCGGCCTGCTGGAGATCGAGAGCAAGTTTGAGTCGGTGTATGACGTGCCGTTGGGGAACCTCTCGGTTGAGGTGATTGGGCTGGATGACGGTAGCTCTACGGTAGTCATGCTGGATGAGCAGGGCAAAGGCTCTCACCACTGTGTGGCCGGCGGGCGTTATCAGGTACGGGTGCAGGGCGGGGTTTCGGCGGAACAGGTCGATGCGCTGTTCTCTTCTTACGACGGTTTGACGAACGACCTCGAAGCTTGGCTGCGTGGTCAATGGGACGGTTTCAAACCGCATTGGCAGGCGTCGACTGCAAGCGCGATCGGCAGCGGATTGCTGGCGGGGAGTTGGTCGGCGATTTCCGGGGTGTGGGATAGCATTTCGCTGGTCCAGGACATTCTGCAAGACCCCGCCAAACATATCGAACGTTTGGGTGCCCAGGCCAGTGAATTGGCGGAGTTAGCCCGTACCGCGCCTCAGGTGATGGAGCAGGCCATGCTGTTGGCCAGTGACGAGGCGGCGCTGTACTTGATATTGCGTACGGCAATGGTTTGGCTGTCGGCGTTGCCGCCTAGCCAAGTTGCCGGCAAGGCGGCTGAGATCGTTGCCAGGGTTGTAGTGTCGCTGCTGATTGACCTATTAATCGCAGTGGTGCTGACCATTGCCCTGCAAGGTGCAGGCATCGCCTATCTGGGGCTGCGTCTGGCCAAGTACGGAGCGCAGGTTGTTGAAGCTGCCATCGATCTTGTTAAAGGCATCTTCACCATCATCAAAAGCTTCATGGGGGCAGTGAGTCGCTACAAGACGGTGGCTGTTCGTGGCGTGGTCAGCGGCCTGAAAAAAGGGGGCATGCAGATGCGCTGGGGCGCGCGTCAGAACACGGTGATCAGGCACAAAGAGCCTGTCGACGATGTGCCCTCTTCTGCGAAAAACCCTAACGGCGATGCAGCGGCCAGTGCCGATAAAACGGCGACCAATGGTTGCCCGGTGTCGATGGTTACCGGTGAGGAACTGCTGACCCTCACGGACGGTGAGCTGGACGGGCTTCTGCCGTTTGCCTGGACAAGGGTGTACCGCACCAGTGCGGTGGAAGTGGATTGCGGACTGGGGTTTGGCTGGAGCCATTCGCTGGCTCAGCGGCTTTCTGTGATTGGCGAGTCGGTGGTGTGGACCGATCATGAGAACCGCAGCACGACGTTTGCGTTGCCCTCTGTTTCGCGACCGGCGATCAGCAATAGCTTGGCGGAGGCGGCGATTTATCTGGGTTCTTCGCCAGATGAACTGGTGCTGGCTCAAGACTCCCGTTTCTATCATTTTCGCGACGGTTTGCTGACATCGATCAGCGACGCGTATGACAACCGCCTGCGTATCTCCCGCGACTATTCAGGACGGATTCAACGGCTGGATAACGGCGTCGGGCGGGGGTTGCTGCTGCGCTATGACCGGGGCCATATCGTTGCAGTCGACTACCAGGTACAGCGCGCCGAGGAGTATCAGGAGTACGTCTGGGTTACCGAGCTGAACGTTGTTTCCTACCGCTATGACGACGCTGGGCGGCTGATTGAGGCAACCAATGCTGTAGGCGAAAGCGAGCGGTATCGGTACGACGATCAGCAAGTGATTCTGGAACGGGAACTGGCCGGTGGGGCGAGTTTCTTTTGGGAGTGGGAACGGTCCGGCAAGGCTGCACGCTGCGTGCGGCACTGGGCCAGTTTTTCGCAGATGGACACGCGTTATGTTTGGGACGACAACGGCTGTGTCACCGTCCATAACGCTGATGGCAGTCAGGAAGTCTACGTCCACGACCAGCGTGCGCGGCTGGTGCAGCGGATCGACCCGGACGGCGCGGAGCACTTCAAATCCTACGACGATAAGGGCCGGCTGACGGTCGAGCAGGACCCGCTCGGGGCGGTGACGGCGTATCAGTACGACGAAGCCGGTCGGCTGATTACGCTGTTTCCAGGGGACGATGAGCCGACATCCTACGAGCATGACAACGGTTTCGTTCGGGTCGTACGCCGTGGCGACGCGGTCTGGAAATACCAGCGTAACGATCAGGGCGATATCACCCGTAAGACTGACCCTGACGGCAATTACACCGACTACAGCTACAACAAACACGGCAAGCTCACCGGCGTCTGGCATCCGGATAACAGCAGTCAGCGCCTGACCTGGAATGAGCGTGGCCAACTCACCGAGGAACAGCTGGCTAATGGCGGTGTACGGCGTTATCGCTATGACGACCTGGGGCGGCAGGTTGCGGTAGAGGATGAGCATGGCGCGCTGACCCAGTACCAGTGGGACGCCGTAGGTCGCTTGCTGAAAGTGATCCAACCAGGAGGCGCCACCCGCGAATTCAGCTACAACCCCTACGGCAAAATCACCGCCGAGCGCGATGAACTCGGCCGTGTCACCCGTTACGAGTACGCCGACGGCCTGCACCTGATCAGCCGACGCATTAACCCTGATGGCACACAACTCAAATACCGCTACGACAACACCCGGTTACTGCTGACCGAGATTGAAAACGAGGTTGGCGAAACCTATCAGCTCGTCTATCACGCCAACGGCCTGATCCAGCAGGAGATCGGGTTTGATGGTCGGCGCACTGCCTACGCCTACGACCTTAACGGCCATCTGCTGGCAAAGACCGAATACGGCGATGACGATAGTCAGCTGGTTACTGACTATCAACGGGACACAGCCGGTCGACTGGTACGAAAAACCCTGCCCGACGGCAGCCGTGTCGATTACACCTACGACCGCCTCGGCAATCTACTCAGCGTCGACGACGGCCACTGGCCGCTCAATTACGAATATGACATTCAGAACCGCCTCACGGCCGAGCACCAAGGCTGGGGCACCTTGCGCTATGGCTACGACCACTGCGGCCAGCTCAAAAGCCTGCGCCTGCCGGACAACAATCGTCTCGTTTTCCAGCACGACAAAGGCGGCCACCTCGCCACCATCGAACTCAACGGCAAAACGCTCACCTCGCACCTGTTCAAATCAGGCCGCGAACACCAGCGCCAGCAAGGCCAACTCCTCAGCCACTACCACTACGACGACCAAGGCCGCCTGCACGCCCACGCCCTGACTCAACAAGAACAACGCCACTACCGCCGCCAATACGATTACGACAAGCGCGGCAACCTGACCCGCATCCTCGACACCCGCAAAGGCCAGCACGACTACCACTACGACCCGCTGGGCCGCCTGAGCCGCGCCAACCACTCACAAGACCTGCAAGAACGCTTCGCCCACGACCCGGCCGGCAACCTGCTGATGCAAGACCGCATGGGCCCCGGCGTGATCAAAGGCAACCGCCTGCTGATGCAAGGCGATCGCCACTACGACTACGACGCCTTCGGCAACCTCCTGCGCGAACGCCGAGGTCGCGCCCAGCAACTGGTCACCGAATACCGCTACGACTGCCAGCATCGGCTGATCGCCGTCACTCAATCGGATGGCCGACAAGCCAGCTACCGCTACGACCCGCTTGGCCGGCGCATCAGAAAAACCATCGATGAGAAGAGCACCGAATTCTTCTGGCAAGGCGACACCCTGATTGCCGAACACTCAGAGGAACAACACCGCAGCTACGTCTACGAACCCGACAGCTTCCGCCCGTTAGCCTTGCTGGAAGGCTTTGGCCCGGAAAACGTCAAACCCTTCCATTACCAACTCGACCACCTCGGCACACCCCAGGAACTGACGAATCCCGACGGCGAAATCGTCTGGTCCGCCCACTACCGCGCCTACGGCCAAATCGCGAAGCTTGACGTTAACACCGTCAACAACCCGCTGCGCTTCCAGGGCCAGTACTTCGATCAAGAAAGCGGACTGCACTACAACCGCCATCGCTACTACAATCCGGACAACGGTCGCTACCTGACGCCCGACCCGGTGAAACTGGCGGGCGGGCTGAACGGATACCAGTACGTGCCCAACCCTACGGGGTGGGTGGATCCGTTGGGGTTAGCATGTGCACCTACAGACTGCCCACAGGCCGCTGGCGGAACATGGAAATTTAATTCCGATGTGGATCTTGATTGGAGAACAGTAAAGGGGAGTTCTTATCAACAAATGCGTAAAGCGCTGGACGAGGCATTTCACAGGACAGGCATATCAAAGGATGACTACACCGTGACTAAGTGGGGAAAAGACCAATATGGTAAGTCGTGGCCGGCAGAGTGGAGAGTATTAAGAGGTCCGAATAAGGGAGCAGAGGTAAACATCGACGATCCGGCGCTGATCCCAACTACTAAAGGTCCTGCCTCACCACATGCCGGTTACCAGACAGCAGGAAAAAGAGGCTATGGCGGAGCCAAAAGAGGGCATATATTGCTTGAACTACTTCCTGTTAGCCGTTCAAAAATTGGCACATCTCAATGAATTATTTAGAAGAAGAAATCGATGAAACTTTAATAGCTTTAGACATTGAGGGCAGAAAGCTAGACTCGAACGAGCTCAGCGCCCTGATCACATCTCTTAGTGAGAGTTTTTTTAAAACCAAACAAAAAACACTTAACCCTATTGATCTCAACATAAAAAGCGAGGAACACAATCCAAATTTTTGGAAAGAGATACAATCCCATATTCATAGTGAGAGGCTGATTTTTATTGTTTTCGACTCAGCCCACAGAGCTTGGGAGATATGTAGCTCCAAAAATCTTGCTCGTATTTTATCTGAAACAACGGGCTATCCTTTCTGGGTAACTGACCGAGACCTAACGTTCTTAGTCCACATGGATGACCATGACTGCGTAAGCTGGGCATAGACTACCTCTAAGAAGCAGCAATGGATGATGTAATTAGTTTTGTGCAAACGAAAAAAGGGACGAATCCTGAAGCCCCCCCACAAATCTACTCCAATGCAAGCGCCTGTTGATGCACATCGGTTCGCAACGTGCGTTCAAGTGGAGCTCACATAAACGTTTGGTATGGGAAGAAAAAAGGATCTCACTACCTTTTCGAAGGCCCACCAGAGCTTGTACTTAGGATAAATAGAAGGTTTTCAAAAAAATGAGTTACTTCGATGAACATTTGATATGCACGCTAAAGAAATAATGCATTCACCATATGCAACTGTCGAGCAGTGACCAGGAGCTCTTTGTCAATGAACTACAAAAAAAAGTCACTTTTATCGGGAATAAAATCCATTGGGCAACTCTGCAAAATCCAATCAGTCTTAGCACCTTAGAAAAAGACAGCGCTTTAACCGAAACATCAAAAAGACTGAGCAGCCTGACTATTCAGAATGTGATTTTCTTGGGCGACGCAGCTATTGATCACGCTTACTCCATCAACATCACCGACATCAAAAAAGCAATTGAGATTTTTTCAGAGGTCCCTCAACATACATATATCTTCCCTGAAAACCTATGCTGGATAGGCTGTTTAGCATTTGAGGGCTACATGGATTACGCAGACCTTCAGTAAGGCCCCGTACTAAACGACCCCAATTATTTAACAAAGGTTTTAGGTGCCCCCCAAAGCCTCTACAACAAAACACGGCACCCAAAGAATGGAATGGCGGCCTAATACCGATACTCTAATACGCTTTGAAAGCCACCCAGGAGACTTAGGCCCTTTCAGTCCAAGACATCACGGGGAGCACTATCACATCGAACTTAAGCCAAATAATTTGAGCTGGAAGCAAGCCAAAAAACAAAAACTGCTCTTGAAAGTAAAACCCGAAAACTATCAACCCGGACATGGAACTGGTTTCTTGCCAGGCGAAAAGCACCCAGGAACTTAAAATGAAAAAATTTCCCGTTTCAGACGGAACAATCGAAAAAATAACGTGCAACCGAAACACATTGCTAATGGAGTTTACAGATTGGCAAGAGCAATCATGGATCATATCTTTTCAAGATTTGATTGCCTTCCAAGGTATTGGCGCCGTTGGTTCTGAAATATCTGAAATGTACGAAGCATCCGAGACAAGTCTCTCTGGAGAAGCGATGAGAGTTAATTCAAATGAGACTGGAAAAAACTACTGCTTCACTTCGAGTCGCGGAGGAGAAGTGATCTTCATAGTAGTGGCAGGTGACTATGACGCTGAAAAGATATAACCAAATCCGAGAACCAATTACTTTGGATAAATAATAAAGGGGACGAGAGGTAAAGTGCAGACAAGTCCGCCCACACACTTTGATCTTTATCAGGTCAACTGCCCAAGCGCTGCGCAGCCACAATCAACATCATCGGCCGCTCCTGCTCTTGCGCCAACTCCGGGCGGGCCTTGAGGTCCGCCTCACTTGGCCCCCACTCCTCGACATGACTCAAGGTAAAACCTGCCTTGATCAACAGGTTGATCAAGGTGCCCAAGGTGCGGTGCTGCTTGATCACACCCTCCGCCAGCCAATGGGTGACCCGCGGCCCTTCCTGCTGATAGCCGTTCACCGGCCAGCTCTTGCGCCCCTGGTCATCAATCAGCCAACCCGGCTCACGAGGCGCCATGAAGATCGGGTGTTCGATGGAAAACACCAGCCAACCACCAGGAACCAGCGACTCATGGACACGAGCGAACAGGCCCTTGAGGTCGACGATATAGTGCAAGGCCAGCGAGCTATAGGCCAGGTCGAAGGTAGCGACAGGAAGGTCCAGTTGCTCAAGGTCGGCAATGGCGTAAGTAATGGCTGGCGATGAAGTCATCTCGGTTGCCCGCGCCAGCATCTTTTGCGAGACATCCAGCCCCAATACCTGATCAGCGCCCTGCTCCTGGGCCCATCGGCTGAACCAGCCATAGCCGCAGCCCAGATCCACCACTTTCAAGCCTGGCATGGGCGGCAGCAATGCCTACAAGGCGGGCCACTCCGGCGCGCCGGCGAGGCCTTCCACTGAGCGACCCATTTTGCTGTAGCCCTCGAAGAAGGCCGGGGTGTCGTAGATGTTCTGAGTCATGGGATCGCTCCGTACTGAGTGGTGCCTATTCTGCCGACTCAGGCCCCCGCCAACAACGCATCCACTTCAGCGGTACCCGGTGAAGTTGCCGGCCCCCAACGTGTGACCGCCAGTGCCGCCGCCGCATTCGCTCGGCGCGCCGCCGCGGCTGGCGTCAATCCATTAGCCAGGCCGGCGATAAACACCCCGGCATGAGCATCGCCCGCACCGTTGCTGTCCACCGCCTTAACCTTGAACCCTGACACATGCTCGGTCTGCCCGTTACGGCCGATCCAGCAGCCGTTGGGCCCATCGCGCACCACCAGCAGCGTTTGCGCAGGCAGGTGGTCGTTGAGTTTGAGCAGCGCGTCAGCGATAGCCCCGGTGCCGGTAAAGGCCAGTGCCTCTGGACCGTTGCTGGTCCAGATATCGATACGGGGCAGCAAGACGGCCATCAGCGATGAGCCCGGCGCATTGACCAACGGGCCCGGATCGAACACCACCGCGATCTCCCTCGGCAACCCCAGCAACCAATCGAGCAAAGGCTGAGCCTTGCCCTCAAGCAACAGGCTATAGCCGCTGACGTACACATAGTCGTCGGTGCGGGGGACCGTACGGGCCAAGTCCTCGGTGCTTAGTTCACCTTCGGCGCCCATATGGGAAATGAAGGTGCGCTCAGTGGTCGCTTCGGTCAGTGCCACGCACAGGCCGGTGTCCTCGCCCTCGCTGGCGGCCAGGGCCATTTCGATGCCTTGCGCCTGCATCGCCGCACGGGCCAGGTCGCCGAAACGCCCCTTGCCGTGCCGTCCTAGGTACACCACCGGCAAGCCGTTGCGCTGGGCGGCTGCCATCACGTTAAAGCCGCCACCGGTTTCGAAGCTGGCGGATTGCGCCAGCACATCGCCGCCTGACGCGGGCAGCTTGTCGAGGGACATGACCAGGTCGACGATGACCTGGCCTGTGTGAAGCAATCTAGACATTAGCGTTCTCTAACAAAGCAGGGCGACGATCCGCAGCGCCACCCAATACCGCATAAATTCCGCCGGCCACCAGGAAAGTGACGATCCAGCCCAGGCCGTTATGCCCCAACCAGGAATCGGACAGCGGCCCGGAGAACCAGATGTTCTCGGCAGTGGTGCCGATGGTGGTGAAGCTGAAGCCCAGCACAATCGCGATCACCCAGGCACCCAATGCGCGCCATTCGATACCGCCGCGATACCAGTAGGCACTGCTGGGTGTGACGTCCAGCAAATCCTTGGGGCTGTAGTAATGGCGATGGATCAGATCGACGACAAAGATCCCCACCCAGGCGGTGATTGGCACTGCCAGCAACGAGATAAAGGTGATGAATGGGCCGTAGAAGCTGTCGGCGATCAGCATGAAGTAAATCGAACCGGCGAAAATCGCGACGATGTCGACAATCACGGCATGCACGCGTTTGACCTTCAAGCCGAGGGTCAATGTGGTCAGGCCTGCCGAATACACCGACAGGTTGTTGGACAGCAATAGCCCGCCAAACGCGGTGATCAGGTACGGCACGGCCATCCAGGTCGGCAGCATGTCGCGGATCGCGATGATCGGGTCAGTGGCCGAGGCCAGGTCATTGTTGCCCACCGACAGCAGGCCACCTAGGGTAATCAGCAGCACCAGCGGAATCCCTGCACCGAAGGCTGCGGACGCCACCAGGCGCACGGCCTTGACGCTGCGATGCTGGTAGCGGGACATGTCGGCACCGGCATTGGCCCAACCAATCCCGGTGCCGGCGGCCATGGTGCCGACGCCGATGATCATCGCGCTCAGCGGTGCCGGGGTGGCGTTGAATACGGCGCTCCAGTCGATGGTGGCGCAGAGGAAACCACCCACCAGGATATTCAACGCGCCGAACACGTAGGTCGCCCACTTCTGGATCACCAACAAGGTGGCATGGCCCAGGCCCGAGACGGCCAGGGTCAGCAGTACGAAAATGCCGATAAACAGCAAGGTCAGCAGCGGTGCGCTTTTTGCGGCCACCGGCGAGTTGAACAGGATCGAGCACAACGACAGCAGCACGAACGCGGCGGTGGTGGTGTTGACGGTTTCCCAGCCCAGGCGCGACATCAGCGACACCAGTGTCGGGCCGATATTGCCGCGTACACCAAAGATCGCCCGGGACAGGGTCAGGCTCGGTGCGCGACCACGACGGCCGGCGATGGAGATGATGCCCACCACCGCAAACGAGCCAGCAGCGCCGAGGATCGCAACGATGATTGCCTGCCAGATGGCCAGGCCGCGAAACGCCACCAGAGTCGCTCCCAGCGGCAAGCCGAGAATGCTGATATTAGCGGCGAACCAGACCCAAAACAGTTGCAGCGGATGACCGTTGCACTCGCCTTCCGGGACCGGCTCGATACCGCGCGCTTCCAACTGCCCGGCGCTTTGGCCGGAAGATGTCGAACTCATGACGGGGTGCTCCTGATGCCTGTTTTGTTGTGGTTGTGGCAGTTTCGCAAGTTGAATCAACATCCCGGCATTCCTGTGGGAGCAGGCTTGTCGGGTCGCTGCAGCGCTGCGATGGCATCATCTCGGTATCCCTTAGAGACCGAGTCGCCTGCATCGCGGGCAAGCCCGGCTCCCACATGGAACCGGATACTGCATGGGGTCTGTGGCGCTCAGCGCAACGCCAGCAGCCCCTGGACCAGCGGCTGCAAGTCCAGGCCGTTAACCTGCTTGACCTGCTCAATCAGCGACTCAGGCCAGCACTGCATCCCCAGGCAAGCGCCAAGCATCGCGCCGAGAATCGCGGCAATAGTGTCGGTGTCGCCGCCGAGGCTGGCGGCCATGCACAGGGCTTCGAAAGCATCCATCTCGCCCACTGCCACTTGCTGTGCGAGGGCAAAGGACACCACCACCGATTCCTGGGAGGCAACGGAGGTACCGATCAATTCGTAGAGCAGGTCGGCGAACAGGCCCTTGTCGCTACTGCCGACACTCAACGTCCGCGCCCAACTGATGCGGGTGGCGATACGTCCGCCGGCGACCCAGTTACCGTGACTTTCGGCCTGTTGCGCGATCTGCGTGCCGATGTTCAGTGCCTCACCCAAATCAACGCCGTTGATGCCGGCCGAAACCACCGCTGCCACTGCGGCGGCACTGGCGATACCCAGGGTGGTGTTGTGCGTGACCTGGCATGCCTGGATCACCGACTGGATAAAGGCTTGCGGGTCAGTGACATCCGCCGCAATACCCACCGGCGTGATGCGCATCGCCGCGCCATTGGTGGTGCCGTAGCGTCCGGATTCTTGCGGGGTGTGGCCGGCCAGGATCATATCGATGGCCCGCTTGGTCGACGGACCCAGCAGGTCCTGGGAGCCTTTGGCGCGCATCACCGCTTCCCAGTCGATCAGGCGTTGAGCGAGTTCGGTCGGGTCGATTTTGCCCTGGCCGTCCACCAGCAGTTGACCTACCAGAATCGCCTGCTCGGTGTCATCGGTGATTGAGCCCTTGGGCATGTTCGGCGCAATCGGCTGATCAGCGCCGGCATCTTCCAGGGCGGTGATTGCTCCGAAGCGGGCCTTGACCTGTTCACGACTCAGGGACTGGGTAGGCATGCCTAAGGCATCGCCCAATGCCAGGCCATAGAAAGCGCCGAGGGCGCGGGTATGCGGGGTCATTACGAACCTCAAAATTGAAGGTGCAAACGAAAATGCAGAGGGTCGAGCCAGCTTTCGACGTACTCCATGAAACGGTCCTGACGGTCGTAGGTAGTGCGCAGGGTCTTGAGGAAAACCGTGCCGGCAGGACGACCCAGTAACTGGGCGTCGGTGTCGCTCAAGGGCTCGGCGCCGATCCATTGATCGCCGCCAGCACCCACATAGCCGTAAGCCGCGAGGGTGATGGTCAGGGAGTTGTCGATCAGACCGACCCGAGGAAGGCCTTCCAGGCCACCGGAGGCGGGCATCAACGAACGCTCCAGGGACACGGCGGTGCCATCAGCGGTGCGTCGGCGGCGGTCGAGGGCGATGAACTGATCGCTGCCGTAGCGGCTGAGCAGATCCGGGCGGGTTACCGCTTCCAGGCGCAGGACGTCGGTGGTCACAAAGGCACCGGTATCGGCCAGGGCCTGGGCCCAGCCGCTGCGCTGGTCAAGGACCATGCCGTCAAAGGTGACGATGGAGCCGACACCACTCTGGGTGGCGATGTAGCTGCGACGCTTGAGCTCGGCGAGGGCCTCACGCAGCGTGCCGCGACTGACCGAAAACTCTTCGGCCAGTTGATGCTCACCTGGCAGCAGGAAACCGTCGGCCATGACTCCGCCCTCGATACGGCGGATCAGTTCGTCGACGACGCGTTTTTTCTTATCAAATCGTACATGTCTAATCATGTACAAACTGATAACCGAAAGCGCCTCGCTGCAGCAAGCAAATTATTTCAAGGGAAAGGGGAAATCGGTCTCAGGGTTCCAGGCCGATGGGGAAAAATACCCCGCCACTCCATACGCCAAGCCAGTTCTGACCGTTGATCGGACGAGACACCGCCAGCTCCACCAACTGGTAGAAAGCGTTGCGATGAACCAAGGCTTCTAGGTTGGTGCGCACCCGCAAATAAGGTGCCGGCTCTTGAGTATCTGGATCAATCACCACCCGCAGCGGATGCTCTAGGCCAGCCTCGACCTGATCCTCAACGTTAGTGGTAAAGCGCAGGACCTGGCTTTCGCCCTGCCCTTCAACTTCCAGGGTCAAGGCGATGAAGGGGGCATCGTCGACCTTGATCCCGACCTTTTCCACCGGGGTAATCAGGAAGTAATCATCGCCATCGCGGCGGATGATGTTGGAGAACAGCTTGACCATGGGTTTACGGCCGATGGGCGTGCCCATGTAGAACCAAGTACCGTCACGGGCAATTCGCATGTCGATATCGCCGCAAAAATCCGGGTTCCACAGGTGAACCGGCGCCGGTCCCTTGCCCTTGGGCAGTTGTGCCAACAGGTCGTTGGCCTTGGCCGAATCGCTCATGCTGTCTCCTTTGACTTACTGATCACTCATGCCCAACAGGCTGCGAGCGTATTGCGCAAGCGGCGGCCCAAGCAGATCTTCGGGTTTGTTGTCGTGCAACGTCAGTAAACCGCCACGACTGCGAATCCGTGCAGTATCAATCAAATACTGGGTGCTGGTCTCGATCAACATGATCTGGATGACGCCGCTGTCGATCCCCAGCCGGTCCACGGCCTGCTGGTCGGTCCATTCGTCGGCATTGCCGATCCGGTCGTCGGCCTTGGCAAAGCGCGTATACAGCAGGTAATGGGCGCCGACGCTGCGGGCTTCGGCCATCGCCTCCTCCAGACCTTCCGGCGAGCGGGCGCGGCGGACCATGGGGAAGTATTCGATAAAGCCGTTGAACGCTTCTTCGGCCACCACGTTGGGGCGTGGATAGGCGCTGCCCGGCGGGGTGAATGCGCCTTGGGCGATAAAGATAAAGGAGTCCGGCTGTATGCGGATCGAGTTGGAACGGCGGGTATTGCTGTGATCCAGCAACCCGGCATCGCTCATCTGATAGCGAGTGCCTTCGGCCATATCGCTGACTGTCATGCAGCCGCCCAGCGCTAACGACGCCAGCAACAAAACCAGACTACGCATCCTATCCTCCAGAGGCCGGTGACGGAAAACCGGCGAATAGGCACGAGATGCAGATTTTGCGCCAGCTTGAGCGACTAGCCGCCAATGATCTTCATGATCGTGGCCCCGCCGGAAAACGCCACTTCCTGCTTGTCACCCAAGGCCTTGACCAGCAAGCGCTGCAAGGCCGGCAAAGCCTGGTGACGCGGCTTGTCCAACAGGTCGCCGACATAGTGGCGATTGCTCGACGACAGGCAGCCATGCAGCCAACCGGTGGACGACAGGCGCAACCGTGAGCAGGTACGGCAGAACGGCACGCTTTCGTTGGCGATCACGCCGAAGAAGCCTTTGCCGGGCACTTCATAACGTACCGCGGTGGCATCCACCGGAGCGTCGGCTTGCAGGTAGTCGTGATGGGCGCCAATCAGGCTCAGCAACTGCTGCAGGCTGACGAACTGCTGGAGGAAGGCATTGGAGTCGCTGGCCAGGTGGCCCATGCGCATCAATTCGATAAAGCGCAGCTCGTAGCCACGCTCCAGGCAATAGTCGAGCAGCGGCAGAACCTGGTCCAGGTTCTGCCCGCGCAACGGCACCATATTGACCTTGATTTTGATCCCTGCGGCGCGCGCCTGGTCCATGCCATCGAGCACGGTGGCCAAGTCGCCGCCACGGGCGATGCTGCGAAAGGCATCAGCGTCCAGGGTATCGAGAGAAACGTTGATCCGGCGAATCCCTGCATCCACCAACAACGGCAGCTTGCGGGCCAGCAGTTGGCCGTTGGTAGTCAGGCTGATATCACTCAGGCCCATCTTGCCTACCGCGCCCATAAAGGCTTCAAGCTTGGGGCTGACCAGCGGCTCGCCACCGGTAATACGCAGGCGATCGATGCCGGCAGCCTCGATCAGATAGGCGACGCCCCGCGCCATGGCCTCGGCCGAGAGTTCGTCCTGCGCAGCCACCAGCCGCTTGCCGTTTGGCACGCAGTAGGTACAGGCGTAGTTGCAGGCTGAGGTCAGGCTGATTCGCAAATTGCGAAAACGCCTGCCTTGACGATCAACGATCATGGATCACTCCGGCAGAGGATAATTCGGGCACACTAAAACCTGACTGATAAATCAGATTTTAGCAAGAACCTTACCTGAGTATATTCCTGGGTTACTGCACCTAGCAGTAAATTATCTGGCAATTGACTTAGGCGGCAGGCGTTTCGGCACTCGGCAGCTCGGTGCTGTGCTTGCGCTTGTTGCCCATGCGCACGCCGATGTCCATCAGGAACTGGAAGAACCCTTCCTGATCTTCCAGCACGTTGCTCCAGAACGGCGAGTGGTACAGCGCCACGGCGCCGTGCACCAACGCCCAAGCGGCGCAGTAATGGAAATATGGCGGAACGTCTTCGAGCTTGCCTTCGCTGATGCGGCCCTTGATCAACAGGGTCAGGCGTTCGAAGTTCGAGGCACGAATCTTGTGCAGTTCCTCGACCATCTCGGGCACCTGGTTGCCCTTGACCACCTTCTCTTCCAGACGATCAAACAAGCGGTAGCGTTGCGGGTCGCGCATGCGGAATTCGAAATAGGCTCGGGACAAGGCTTCCTTGTCCTTGTCGACATCGGCCGAGTGCAGCAACTCATTCAAATCCCGCTCGTAGTCGAGCATCAGGCGCAAATAGATCTCGGCCTTGGACTTGAAGTGCTTGTAGATCGTGCCTTTGCCGATACCCACGGCATCCGCAATCATCTCGACAGTGACGCTGTCTTCACCCTGTTCGAGGAACAGCTTGAGTGCGATGTCGAGAATTTCCTGCTCGCGGCGGCGAAACTCACGGACCTTACGGGGTTCTTTGTGCATAAGAAAAAGGTCTGCAGAGGTCAGTAATGGAAGGGTTACGTACCGCATGCTTCGATTGGCGATGCGTGACGGAACGTTTTACCCGGTCCGAGGGATTATCCGGACTGTACGGTCGTTGGGCAACGTCTATATGAACAACCCTTGCACTTAACTTACAGCTCGCCAACGATTGGAGCTATATGGGTCAGAAATAATACGCACCACCCTGCAGCGTGCATCGTCTCAATGAGAACTCAACCGAAGCGGGCGTATTCCAAATCTGTTTAAAAAACGATCAGATGCGGCTGGACTGAACGGGATACTGATCAATACTTGAAATGTCGGCGTGACATCTCCCCCAAGTGACGCGCCGATATGGGCACCGACGGACTGTGTGCCCTTGTTTTACTCCTAATGGTCTTAACCCGGATTCACCCCCCAGAACCCGGGTTTTTTTTGCCTGGGATTTAACCCGCGCGCATTAACCAACGTGAGCCTGCGCAAACAGGCGCTTGAAGTTCTCTGTGGTCTGCTCGGCAAAGCGCTCGTAGGACTCGCCCCGCAACATCGCCAGATAGTCCGCCACATCCCGCACGTATTCCGGCAGGTTCGGCTTGCCACGATGAGGGATAGGCGCCAGGTAAGGCGAGTCGGTTTCCACTAGCAGGCGGTCCGCCGGTACTTGGCGTGCCACATCCCGTAGGGCGTCGGCATTGCGAAAGGTAACGATACCCGACAAGGAGATGTAGAAGCCCAGGTCCAAGGCAGCCTTGGCCATGTCCCAATCTTCAGTGAAGCAATGCAGCACACCGGCCTGGGGCAGCGCGGCTTCCCGTAACAGTGCCAAGGTATCGGCACGGGCGCCACGGGTGTGAACGATCACCGGTTTGCCGGTCTGTTGCGCGGCTTGCAGGTGCAGGCGAAACGACGCTTGCTGCAACTCGGCCGCTTCCGGTTCGTAGTGATAATCCAGGCCTGTCTCGCCGATCGCGACTACTCGGGGGTGATTGAGCTCACCCAGCAGCCAATCCAGGGCCGGCGCTTCGCCGGGCTTGAGGTCCAGGGGATGGATACCCACCGAGCAATCGACATCGGCATAGCGCTCGGCCAAGGCTTTGACGTCGGCGGCGTTTTCGGCGCTGACGCCAATGCACAGGAAGTGCCCTACCCCGCGCTGGCGAGCAGCGTCGAGAGCGGCGTCCAGGGAACCGTTGTGTGCAGTAAGGTCGAGACGGTCAAGGTGACAATGGGAATCTACGAGCATAGGAAGTTACAACTTGCGTCACAGGGAGTGTCTGACCAACGGTAAACCCGTGGGCCCCGAAAAAATCAGCGGCGGCCGAGCAACCCGACCCATTGCACCAGCAACGCCTCAAGCAGCAGCACCCGATTGAGGTTGGCCTTGCCCAGGACTTTCTGGCGCTGGGCGAGTATCCAGTCCTGAATATTCAAGACCTTGTCCTGAGCGCTCTTTTGCGCCAGGTATTGCACAACCTTACGCATATCCATCAAGCCCAGACCGCTTTCATCCTGGGTCAGTTGGTAGCGCAGAATCAGGCTGGACCAGTCGCAGAACCAGTCGAACAGCAGCAGCAGTGGAATATCTTTCCAGGCTGTTTCGGCCAGTTGCGTGGCGGATAGCTCTTGCTTGAGCAGTTTTTTCACGCCATCGACCACCAACGCCCGTTGCTCGCGCACGCCCTGAGCCTGCAACTTGACTGCGGCCAATGGCGAGCCGGCAGCCAGGGTCAGCAACTCGATACGCGCTTCTGCACTGCACTCCGGCAAGGCTTGGCCCAACCACTGCAAACTCATGGCCTCGCTCGGCAACGGGCAAGCCTGTTGCACGCAGCGACTGCGAATGGTCGCCAACAAACGGCTGGACTGGTGACTGACCAACAGCAGCACGGTGTTGCCAGACGGCTCCTCCAGGCTTTTGAGCAAGGCGTTGGCAGCGTTGATGTTCATCGACTCTACCGGCTCGATCAACACCACCTTGCGTCCACCCATCTGTGCGGTCTGCACCACAAAGCTGACCAGGTCACGAACCTGATCGACCTTGATTGCCTTGTCGGCTTCTTCCGGTTCCAGCACGTAGTTGTCCGGATGACTGCCGGCCTTGAGCAGCATGCACGATTTGCACTCGCCGCAGGCTTCCAGGCCATGCGGACGCTGGCACAGCAGGCTGGCCATCAAGCGCTCGGCCAACGCCCGCTTGCCGATGCCCACCGGCCCATGGAGCAAATAGGCATGGGCGTGCTGGGCACGACCGGCCAGTTGCTGCCACAGACTGTCCTGCCATGGGTAGGCTTCAGCCACGGTAAAGCTCCAACAGTTTCGGCATCAGGGCATCCAGTGCCCGCTGAACCTGAGTCAGAGGCTGCGCCGCGTCCACCAGGCAATAGCGCGCCGGGTCTGCCTTGGCGCGCTTGAGATAGGCACTGCGCACGGCGTCGAAAAATACCCGGCCTTCCAGCTCGAAGCGGTCAAGGCGCCCACGAGCGCTGGCTCGGGCCAGACCGACTTCCACCGGCAGGTCGAACACCAGGGTCAAGTGTGGGCGCAAGTCGCCCTGGACAAAGGTTTCCAACGTCGCGATACGTTCAAGGGACAAGCCACGGCCGCCGCCCTGATAGGCGTAAGTGGAATCGGTAAAACGGTCACAGATCACCACTGCGCCACGGGCCAGGGCCGGGCGAATCACTTCGCCCAGGTGCTGGGCGCGGGCGGCAAACACCAGCAGCAGCTCGGTGTCCGGGTTCATCTGCTCGTCGCCCGGAGCCAGCAACACCTCGCGGATCCGCTCGGCCAGGGGCGTACCGCCCGGCTCGCGAGTCAGCAATACCTCGATGCCTTCGGCCCGCAGGCGTTCGGCCAAGTATTCGCGGTTGGTGCTTTTGCCTGCGCCTTCCGGGCCTTCCAGGGTAATAAACAAGCCAGTCACAGGCAGTCCTTAGTCAGAGTCATTGCGGGCTTTGTGGCGCAGCGGCGTCAGGTGCCGGGGATTGCTCCGCCGGGACTTCGGGCGGTGCGTCAGCAGGGAGCGGCGTACTGTCCACCGGCTTCGCTGCCGGCGCAGGGCTGGAACGATAATCGGCGCGGCGCTTGATCTGGTACTCACGCACAGCAGAATTATGCGCATCCAGGTTGTCGGAGAAAATATGGCTACCGTCGCCACGGGCAACAAAATACAGGCTACTGCCAGGCACCGGGTTCAGTGCAGCATGAATCGCTTCGCGGCCGACCATGGCAATCGGCGTCGGCGGTAAACCGGGAATCGTATAAGTATTGTAGGGCGTAGGCTCCTTGAGATGAGCGCGGGTCAGCTTACCGTTGTACTGCTCGCCCATGCCGTAGATCACGGTCGGGTCGGTTTGCAGCGGCATGCCGATTTTCATGCGTCGCACAAACACTCCAGCAATCTGCCCGCGCTCTTCAGGCACTCCGGTCTCTTTTTCCACCAGAGAAGCCATGATCAGCGCTTGATAAGGTTCGGTGTAGGGAACAGCCGGGGCACGCTTGCTCCATTCCTGGGCAAGGACATCGTCCAGACGGCTGTAGGCCTTCTTCAGCAGTTCGGCGTCAGTCATGCCACGCACGAAGCGGTAGGTATCGGGGAAGAAGCGCCCTTCCGGAAAGACGCCCGGATGGCCGAGCTTGTCCATCACCTCGCTGTCACTCAAGCCTGACAGGGTCTGCTCGATCTTTTCATGCTTGGCCAGGGCGGCGCGCACTTGGCGGAAGTTCCAGCCCTCCACCAGGGTCAAGCTGTATTGCACCACCTCACCGCGCTGCCACAGGCCGATCAGGCCCTGCGCAGTCATGCCGGGAGACATGCGGTACTCACCACTGTGCAGTGGCTGACCATCAAGGTTGAAGCGCCAGTAGAGACGCAACCAGAACGCGTCCTGGATCACACCATCAGCTTGCAGGCGATTGAAGGTGCCTGTCGGTGTCGATCCGGCGGGCACATCCAGCAACTGCTCTTGCGTCAGGCTCAAGGGCTGCTCAAGGGCGCTATTGAGCTTCCAGGCCGAAGCACCCAGCAGCAAACCTGCCAGGACCAGACCAATCTCCAGCAGCAGTACAAATTTACGTCTCAAATCAAATATCCAATAGCGCGCGAACAATGCCTTGCAGTTTACGGGTGAGTGGCCCAATCGACCAGCTCATCACCCCACACCCATGCACCGGCCAAATGCCATATACGCTGTTGCAAACAAAGACTTCGTCCGCCTGCTGCAACTGTTCAAGGCTGATATCGGTGACATTCACCGGGATACCCAACGTACCCGCCTGGGCCAACACCTCGGCCCGCATGACGCCGGCGACACCGCAGCGATTCAGATCAGCGGTCAGCAACATGCCGTCACGAACCAGGAACAAATTGCTGAAGACGCCTTCGATGACTCGACCGGAGATATCCAGCATCAAACCTTCGGCGTGATCGGCATCCTGCCACTCGGAACGGGCAATCACCTGTTCCAGGCGGTTGAGATGCTTGAGACCCGCGAGCACGGGTTGCTCGGACAAACGGGTGGCGCACGGAAACAGGCGTATGCCCGATAAAGCATGCGTGTCTGGATAAGTAGCGGGCGGATTGCCCTGCAGAATACGGCGCGCTGTTGCGCCAGGTTGAATGCCATAACCGCGCTGGCTGTCGCCTCGGGTCAGGATCAGCTTGAGTACACCATCGCCCAGTGCGGCGGCATAACTCAGCAATTCGCTGCGGATCAGGTTCTGATCCGCAACAATCGCCAAACGCCTGCAGCCTTCGGCGAGGCGCTGCAGGTGGCGGTCGAGCAGCACGGGGCGCCCAGCCTTGACGGCAATGGTTTCAAACAAGCCATCGCCGTATGCCAGGCCGCGATCTTTCAGAGGCACTGTGTCCGCTGGCTGACCGTCGACCCAGCTGTGCATCACTCGGCGAACCGGCGGAACACCAGAGAACCGTTGGTGCCACCAAAACCGAACGAGTTGGACAACACCACATCGATCGGCATCTTCTGCGGCTCGTGAGGCACGAAGTTCAAGTCACAGCCTTCGTCTGGCTCATCAAGGTTGATGGTCGGCGGTGCGACCTGATCCTTGATCGCCAGCACGCTGAAGATCGCCTCGACCGCGCCCGCCGCACCTAACAGGTGACCGGTCATGGACTTGGTGGAGCTGACCGCCAGGTTGTAGGCGTGCTCGCCGAACACCGACTTGATGGCCTCGGCTTCCGCCAAGTCGCCAGTCAGCGTCGAAGTGCCGTGGGCGTTGATGTATTGCACCTGGTCGACGTTGATCTTCGCATCCCGCAGCGCATTGGTGATGCAGCGCGCTGCACCCGCACCGTCAGCCGGTGGCGACGTCATGTGGTAGGCGTCACCGCTCATGCCGAATCCGATCAACTCGGCGTAGATGGTAGCGCCACGGGCCTTGGCGTGCTCCAGCTCTTCGAGGACCAGCGCACCGGCACCGTCGGACAGCACGAACCCATCACGGCCCTTGTCCCACGGACGGCTGGCACGGTCCGGCTCGTCATTACGAGTCGACAGCGCACGGGAAGCACCGAAGCCGCCCATGCCCAGCCCGCAGGCGGCCATCTCGGCGCCACCGGCGATCATCACGTCCGCCTCGTCATAGGCGATATTGCGCGCCGCCATGCCGATGCAGTGAGTACCTGTGGTGCAGGCTGTGGAAATGGCGTAGTTAGGCCCCTGCGCACCCAGGTGGATGGACAGGAAACCAGAAATCATATTGATGATCGAACCTGGCACGAAGAATGGTGAAATTCGACGAGGCCCGGATTCGTGCAGGGTGCGGCTGGTTTCTTCGATATTGGTCAGACCACCAATACCCGAACCCATAGCCACTCCGATGCGCTCACGGTTGGCGTCGGTTACTTCCAGGCCGGCATTTTGCACCGCCTGAAAACCTGCTGCCAAACCGTATTGAATGAACAGGTCGAGTTTACGGGACTCCTTGATCGAGAGATATTCCTCGACATTGAAGCCCTTTACCGAGCCGCCAAAACGGGTGGAATAGGCAGAAAGGTCCCTATGTTCAATCAGACCAATACCACTGCGGCCAGCCAGAATGCCCTGCCAACTGCTCGGCACATCCGTGCCCAGTGGCGATAACATACCCATACCGGTGACTACGACGCGTCTACGCGACACAGCACTCTCCTTTTTCTAATGACGACACTTTGCATCAGGCCTAAAGGAAAAAACCGCACGCCATAGGGCAGTGCGGTTTTTCCATCACAGCAAGCGACGATTACAAATTACTTGCTATCGTGAGCAGTAACGTAGTCGATAGCAGCTTGAACGGTAGTGATTTTTTCAGCTTCATCGTCAGGGATTTCGGTCTCGAATTCCTCTTCCAGAGCCATCACCAGCTCAACGGTGTCAAGGGAGTCGGCACCCAGGTCTTCAACGAAGGAAGCGCTATTGGTCACTTCTTCTTCTTTAACGCCCAGTTGCTCGGCAACGATTTTCTTGACGCGCTCTTCGATGGTGCTCATACCTTGTTTTCACTCCTAATGGACAAATTCAGGCAGCTGGCCAGTGGGTAAGTGTATAGAAAGGCTTTTCAGTTTTTCAACTGAAAGCTTCACCCTCCTACCCTATCGGCCATCTGACTATAAATAGATTGCAGCTTTATAACGGATTTTAGACAGCACGTATGACATTTTTTTGAAGCAATCCGTCACAATTTAACTCATGTACATCCCGCCGTTCACCGGAATTGTAGCTCCAGTCACGTATGCCGCACCGTCGGATGCCAGGAAAGCGACCACATTCGCGATCTCTTGAGCCTGGCCCAGACGGCCCAGCGGAATCTGCGTCAGCAAGGCTTCACGCTGTGCTTCAGGCAATTCGCGGGTCATATCGGTATCGATGAACCCAGGGGCCACCGAGTTGACCGTAATCGACCGCGAGCCGACTTCACGCGCCAATGCACGACTGAAACCTTCCAGACCTGCCTTGGCGGCTGCGTAGTTTACTTGGCCTGCGTTGCCCATGGCACCTACTACCGAGCCAATATTGATAATTCGGCCCCAACGCGCCTTGGTCATGCCACGTAAAACCCCCTTGGACAGGCGAAACAGACTGTTCAAGTTGGTGTCGACAACGTCATGCCACTCGTCGTCTTTCATGCGCATCATCAGGTTATCGCGGGTGATACCGGCATTGTTGACCAGAATAGCCGGCACACCGAATTGCGCCGATATTTCGGCCAATACCGCTGCGACTGATTCGTCACTGGTCACATTGAGCTCAAGGCCCGTGCCTTGAACGCCGTTTTCCTTCAAGGTCGCGGCGATACGCTCGGCGCCGGCGGCGGAGGTCGCGGTGCCGATGACTACAGCGCCCAGGCGCCCCAACTCCAGGGCGATAGCCTGGCCAATCCCGCGGCTTGCGCCGGTCACCAGTGCAACTTTACCTTGCAGACTCATGCAGGCTTCTCCTTATTTCAGGCCTGTGCCGCAAGAGCGGCAGCGAAGGCATCCGGGGTATTGAGATTGGAAGTCGACACGCCTTCGGCGCAGCGCTTGTTCAGGCCGGCCAGGACTTTGCCTGGACCACATTCGACCAACTGCGTGGCACCTTGAGCAGCCAAGGCCTGGATCGATTCAACCCAACGGACTGGCTTGTACAGCTGCTCAAGCAAGTCACGCGTGAGGGTTTCCAAGTCTGGGGCAACAGCAGCGCTAACGTTTTGCACCAGCGGGATCTGTGGCGCCTGCCAGTTGATCGCGGCGACTGCCTGCGCAAAGCGCTCGGCAGCCGGGCGCATCAATTCGCAGTGGGACGGCACACTGACTGGCAGCGGCAGCGCACGCTTGGCACCACGAGCCTTGCAGCCTTCGATGGCGCGCTCGACAGCGGCCTTGGCACCGGCGATCACCACCTGGCCTGGCGAGTTGAAGTTGACGGCGCTGACCACTTCGCCCTGGGCCGCTTCGGCGCAGGCTGCAATCACGTCAGCATCTTCCAGACCGAGAATGGCAGCCATGCCGCCCTGCCCAGCTGGAACAGCCTCTTGCATCAGTTGGCCGCGACGCTCTACCAGCTTGACCGCTTCACCGAGGGTCAGGCTTCCAGCCGCCACCAGGGCGCTGTATTCGCCCAAGCTATGGCCAGCGACGTAGGCCGGGCGCACACCACCTTCAGCCAGCCAAAGACGCCACAGCGCGATAGAGGCGGTGAGAATGGCCGGCTGGGTCTTGTCAGTTTGATTGAGCTGCTCTTCCGGCCCCTGCTGGGTCAGCGCCCAAAGGTCGTAACCCAGGGCGTCGGAAGCTTCCTTGAAGGTTTCCAGAATCAGCGGATATTGCGCGCCCAACTCGGCCAACATGCCGAGGGACTGCGAACCTTGCCCTGGAAAGACGAATGCGAGGGATGTAGACATGTAACAAGCCCCTAATGATCTGGTCGTCGGAGAATTGACGCCCCACAGGTGGGAGCGCAAGAAACTGACAAATTGGATGGTCAATTGAACTGGCCGGTCACATTGTAAGCATTCCCGGACCAATTCGCCTAAGGCAGCAGATCCTCAAGACGGCCGTGCAAGCGTTGCGGCAGGCTTTCCTGGATTTCGATCAATGCACGCTGAATGGCACTTTGAAAGCCCTGCACCCCTGCTGAACCGTGACTTTTCACCACTATCCCCTGCAAGCCAAGAAAACTCGCGCCATTATGCCGCGCTGGCGCCAGGTCTGCCTGCAGTCGCCGCATCAACGGCAGCGCCAAGGCGCCCACCAGGCGCGAAGCCAGGTTCCTCCTGAACAACGTCTCGATGCGCGCGGCAATCATGGTGGCCAGCCCCTCGCTGGACTTGAGCAGGATATTGCCGACAAAACCGTCGCACACCACCACATCCGCTTCGCCGCGATACAAACCGTCACCTTCGATAAACCCGATGTAGTTCAAGCCCCGCGCGCGCTGCAGGAGGCTGGCGGCCAGCTTGACTTGCTGATTGCCCTTGATGTCCTCGGTGCCGATATTCAGCAAGGCAACCCTAGGCCGGACAACACCCAGCGCTTCGGCCGCCACTGAGCCCATCACAGCAAACTGCAACAGATTCTCGGCACTGCAATCGACATTCGCCCCCAGGTCCAGCAATTGGCAATAGCCACGCTGAGTCGGAATCGCCGCCACCATCGCCGGTCGATCAATCCCTGGCAGGGTCTTCAGCACATAGCGCGACAAGGCCATCAAGGCCCCGGTATTGCCGGCGCTGACTACGGCCTGGACCTTGCCATCACGCAACAACTCAAGCGCTACGCGCATGGAAGAGTCAGGCTTGCCACGCAAGGCCTGCGCAGGTTTTTCATCCATGCCGATGGTTTCGCTGGCGGCCGTAATCGTCAGGCGCACGCGATCCACAGCCGAATGGCTGGCAATCAGTTCTTCAAGTAGGGAGGGTTGACCGACGAGGGTCAGGTGCAGCGAGGGCGTGGCAGACAGGCAAGCAATGCTGGCCTGAACAATGCTGCGGGGACCGAAGTCCCCGCCCATTGCGTCAATCGCGATGACTTGAGCAGACAAGTGATTACTCGTCAGCGCCCTTGTCGATCACTTTACGGCCACGGTATACGCCTTCTGGCGATACGTGGTGACGCAGGTGAATTTCACCGGTGGTTTTTTCTACAGACAGAGTGCTAGCCGTCAGGGCGTCGTGCGAACGACGCATGTCACGGGCAGAGCGGGATTTTTTGTTCTGCTGAACAGCCATAATTGATTAACTCCTAAACGTTTGGGTCACGCTTTAACTGCGCCAATACACTGAACGGGTTGGACCGCGTTACCTCGTCCTCGCTCGGTTCGGGCTCATCGAGACCCGCCGGCTGCTGGCATTCTTCCGGATGATGAGCAGGCACAATGGGCAAGGCAAGCAAAAGCTCCTCCTCAACCAGTGACTGCAGATCCAAAGGATCTTCGCCCAGTTCCAGAACGTCATAACCTTTCGGCAACGACTGGGTATTCGCACCCTCTTTCACCACAACATAACTGCATTCGCTGTGGATCGGCAGGGTGACCAGCTCAAGACAACGCTGGCAAACCATTTTGACCTCGGTGTCGATAAAGCTGTGGATCACCACAGACTTACGTTCATCTCGCTCAAAAATAAATTTAGCCTGCACCGTACCGACAGTGTCGGAAAGCGGGTCGCAGAGTCTCTCCAAATCGGCCAGCAGCAGTTCACCTTGAAGGGTGGTGCCACGATCAGCCAATTTGCGCGGGTCAACGTGAGGTGGAATCGGGTCATTCAACATAGGCGCAGCATTATAGGGATGCACCCAGCCATGTCAAAGGAAATTCAGCCCTGTGCGTCACCCGACCACCTCGCTAGAATCCGCGACTGCCTTGAGGAGACGCCCATGCTGCCTTTATTACTTGCTTCAAGCTCGATTTATCGCCGGGAATTGTTGAACCGCTTGCACCTGCCGTTCATCTGCAGCTCGCCCAATATCGACGAAAGCCACCGACCGGACGAGTCCGCCGCAGAGTTGGTCAAGCGCCTGGCCGAAGAAAAAGCCCGCGCCCTTGCTGGCAGCCATCCAGGCCACTTGATCATCGGATCGGACCAGGTAGCTGCACTCGACGGAAAAATCATCGGCAAGCCCCACACCTTCGAAAACGCCCGCGAGCAACTGCTGGCAGCCAGTGGCAAGCGCGTCAGTTTTCTCACCGGCCTAGCCGTACTGAACAGCAACACCGGCCACTGCCAGGTCGACTGCATCCCCTTTACCGTACACATGCGCACGCTCGACGCAGCACGCATCGAGCGCTACCTGCGCATTGAACAGCCCTACGACTGCGCTGGCAGCTTCAAGGCCGAAGGCTTGGGGGTAAGCCTGTTTCAAAGCACTGAAGGCCCTGACGCGACCAGCCTGGTGGGTTTGCCGCTGATTCGACTGGTAGATATGTTGCTGGCCGAAGGCATACAGATTCCGTAACCCGCCAAAACAGAAAACCGGCCACAAGGGCCGGTTTCCATTAAGCGGTGTCAATCAGCGCAAGGTCGGCCCTTGAAAGCCCATCCACATCGCCAACTGCTCAGCCACACTAGCGCCGAGCTTTTTCGAGAAGCGATCAAACGGCGACTCCTGGACGGTGAAGTCCACTAGCTCTTTCTCGCCAATCACATCGCGCGCTACTGAACTGGCACTGCCCAGGCCATCGATCAAGCCCAGCGGTAGCGCCTGCTCACCCGACCAGACCAACCCCGAGAACAGCTCCGGATGATCTTTATCCTTGAGCCGATCACCGCGCCCTTGCTTGACGCTGGCAATGAACTGCCGATGAGTGGTATCCAGCACGCCCTGCCAGAACTGAGTTTCGTCAGCCTTTTGCGGCTGGAACGGATCCAGGAACGACTTGTGCTCGCCAGACGTGTAGGTGCGGCGCTCAACACCCAGCTTCTCCATGGCGCCAACAAAGCCGTAGCCGGCCGCCGTCACACCAATGGAGCCCACCAGGCTAGCCTTGTCGGCGTAAATCTGATCAGCGGCACTGGCGATGTAGTAGGCACCAGAAGCCCCCAAGTCGGAAATAACCGCGTACAGCTTGATGTCCGGGTGCAAGGCGCGCAGGCGACGAATTTCGTCATACACGTAACCCGACTGCACCGGACTACCACCCGGACTGTTGATGCGCAGAATCACGCCCTTGACCTTGGAGTCCTCGAAAGCCGTCCGCAGGCTGCTGACGATGTTGTCGGCGCTGGCAGACTCCTTGTCGGCAATCACCCCGCGCACTTCGATCAATGCTGTGTAATTACCGCTACGGGTGGCGCTTTTCTCCATATCCACCAGCGGACTGAACAGCGCCAGCATTCCCAACAGGTAAATAAAGGTCAGGAGCTTGAAAAAGATCCCCCAACGCCGGGAGCGACGCTGCTCCTGGACACTGGCCAGCAAGGTTTTCTCCAGCAGCTTCCAACTTTTGTCATCGCCGCTATCGGCACTGGCCTTCTCAGGCGCTTTCCACTCATCGGTCATGCCATCTACCCCAGCAAATACTTAACTAGCCCGACTGAGCCAGGCCTGCAATTCAGCAAAACGGTCAATCGTCAGCCTTGGCTCATACGCCTGCAAGGCTTGGCCAGACTGGGCGCCGTAGCTGACCGCCACGGAATCCATCCCGGCATTACGCGCCATCATCAGATCGAACGACGCATCACCCACCATCAACGCCTGACGGGGCGACACGCCACAATGAGCGAGGATCTGCTCAAGCATCAGAGGATGAGGCTTGCTGGCGGTTTCATCCGCAGCACGAGTGACATCAAAATAATCTTCCCAACCATGCGCCTTGAGCACCCGATCCAGGCCTCGACGGGCCTTGCCGGTGGCCACCGCCAAGTGATAGCCCTCGGCACGGAACGCTTCCATGGACTGCACCACCCCCTCAAACAGCGGCGAAGGCTGGGCATCCAGAGCCATGTAGTGATCGGCATAGCGCTGACGAAACGCTACCAGCTCATCGTCGCCAATCTCCGGGTACAGGGTGCGGATTGCTTCCGGCAAGCCCAGGCCGATGATGCCCTTGACTGCCAGGTCGCTGCACAGCTCATACCCAGAACGCGCCGAAGCCGCATGCATCGACTCCACAATCCGACCAATGGAATCGCACAGAGTGCCATCCCAATCAAAGATCAGCAGCTTGTAGTCAAGGCGCGACACTCAGGCGCTCCACGGTCTTGGCCCACATTTCATCGACAGGCGCTTGTAGCTTCAATTCGCCACCATCGGGCAGCGGCACAGTCAGCATATAGGCGTGCAGGAACAAGCGCTTGCCGCCCAGGTCACGGATTTCCTTGGAGAAACCCTCGTCACCGTACTTGGTATCGCCGGCAATGCAGTGACCCGCATGCAGGGTATGAACGCGAATCTGGTGGGTACGACCCGTAATGGGCTTGGCCTCAACCATCGTTGCGAAGTCACCAAAGCGACGCAGCACCTTGAACAGGGTCAGCGCTTCCTTGCCCTCCTCGTTCACCTCGACCATGCGCTCGCCGGAGCGCAGGTTGCTCTTCTGCAACGGCGCTCGCACGCTCTTGATCGACGTCGCCCAGTTGCCACGGACCAGGGCCATGTAGCGTTTATCGATACCGTCACCGCGCAGGGCGGCGTGCAGGTGGCGCAACATGCTGCGCTTTTTCGCGATCATCAGCAGGCCGGAGGTGTCACGATCCAGGCGATGGACCAACTCCAGCTCCTTGGTATCAGGGCGCAACTGACGGAAGGCTTCGATCACCCCGTAGTTGAGGCCGCTGCCCCCGTGCACAGCAATGCCGGCAGGCTTGTTGATCACGATCAGCGCCTTATCTTCGAAGATAATCGACGCCTCAAGGCGCTGCAACAGCCCCTGAGCCAAGGGAACGGGCTCGTCGCGCTCAGGCACCCGTACCGGCGGCACACGGATGATATCGCCCGCCTGCAACTTGTACTCGGGCTTGATTCGGCCCTTGTTCACGCGCACTTCGCCTTTACGCAAAATGCGATAAATCAAGGTCTTGGGCACGCCTTTGAGCCTGGCAAGAAGAAAGTTGTCGATGCGTTGGCCGGCATATTCCGGCGAGACCTCAAGCAGCTGGACGCTGGGGGTCTGGGGGGCGGTAGTCGTCATGGCGAGAATGATAACAATTTTTTATGGAATTGAAGCACTTAATCATTGCTGCTATAGTCGCGAACGTCGCCAAAAGCGGCCTGGACAGAGGACTAACGGCAAACAGCCGGCCCTGACCATCGCAATTCATCAGGACGCGAGGCCGTCCTACGGGGCTTTCGCCACCTTGGAAGGCTCAAGATTGTAACAAGCGCAGGTGACATGAGGCCTGAAGCGAGTGCAAAGAGCAGAGCAATTACTCGCCTTTTGCGCCGATATTTACGGCCAGTTCACAAAGTGCAGTCAGTCTTGAACCAGACCACGGCGAATGCTTCGGAAACAACGCCTGTTACGAGCTGAGTGAGAGCACAGTTGCCCACACCCGGTCTTGTTTAGCCATGAGCGTGGTCTCCCCATTGGAGAACACGGTAAATGCCAACCCGCTGCGGATTCTGCGCGCGGCAGCACCCGATTTATCAGGGATACGTGTAGGGTGGAGATGCACAACCGTCGGACTGTGTAGCACTAGGCTTATATTTAGACGCTTCATCTCGTCCACAGTCGCCGGTTGATTCCTCCTCCTGACCTTAGCTTTTGTTTAAGTGGTGCGTTAGTCACCACAGCAAACAAGCAGGACGCGTCCGTCGCGACTTTGTCCCATTGGACAGATGTCGCTGGACACTGGAGTGGCCAACCACTCTTGACGCACCTGACACCGACCGTGAGAAGTCGTGTGTGCCGAACGCCGTTTCCGGCAGCCCGGAAACCGACGGTATAACATGAAAAGAATGCTGATTAACGCAACTCAACCCGAAGAGTTGCGTGTTGCACTGGTAGACGGCCAACGCCTCTACGACCTGGACATCGAGTCCGGTGCACGCGAGCAAAAGAAGGCCAACATCTATAAAGGCCGGATTACTCGTATCGAACCAAGCCTTGAGGCTGCCTTTGTCGATTTCGGCTCCGAGCGCCACGGCTTTCTGCCCCTCAAAGAAATCTCCCGCGAATACTTCAAGAAAGCCCCTGAAGGCCGCGTGAACATCAAGGACGTCCTGAGCGAAGGCCAGGAAGTCATCGTTCAGGTGGAAAAAGAAGAACGTGGCAACAAGGGCGCCGCCCTGACCACCTTCATCAGCCTGGCTGGCCGCTATCTGGTTCTGATGCCGAACAACCCACGTGCTGGTGGTATTTCCCGCCGCATCGAAGGTGAAGAGCGCAACGAACTGCGTGAAGCACTGAACGGCTTGATCGCTCCGGCCGACATGGGCTTGATCGTGCGCACTGCCGGCCTGGGCCGCAGCAGCGAAGAAATGCAGTGGGACCTCGATTACCTGCTGCAACTGTGGACCGCTATCAAAGAAGCGTCCCTGGATCGTTCCGCGCCGTTCCTGATCTATCAGGAAAGCAACGTGATCATCCGCGCCATCCGCGATTACCTGCGCCAGGATATCGGCGAAGTGCTGATCGACAGCGTTGAAGCCCAGGACGAAGCCCTGACCTTCATCCGCCAGGTGATGCCGCAGTACGCCAGCAAGATCAAGCTGTACGAAGACAGCGTCCCGCTGTTCAACCGTTTCCAGATCGAAAGCCAGATCGAGACCGCTTTCCAGCGCGTCGTTGAACTGCCTTCCGGTGGTTCCATCGTTATCGATCCGACCGAAGCCCTGGTGTCCATCGACATCAACTCGGCGCGCGCCACTAAAGGCAGCGACATCGAAGAAACCGCACTGCAGACCAACCTTGAAGCCGCCGAAGAAATCGCCCGTCAGTTGCGCCTGCGCGACATCGGCGGCCTGATCGTCATCGACTTCATCGACATGACCCCTGCCAAGAACCAGCGCGCCGTGGAAGAGAAAGTCCGCGAATGCCTGGAAGCCGACCGTGCCCGCGTACAGGTTGGCCGCATCTCGCGCTTCGGCCTGCTGGAAATGTCCCGTCAGCGCCTGCGTCCTTCGCTCGGCGAAAGCAGCGGCATCGTTTGCCCGCGCTGCAACGGCACCGGCATCATCCGTGATGTTGAATCGCTGTCCCTGGCGATCCTGCGCCTGATCGAAGAAGAAGCCCTGAAAGACCGCACTGCCGAAGTCCGCGCCCAGGTGCCGATCCCGGTTGCAGCCTTCCTGCTCAACGAAAAACGCAACTCGATCACCAAGATCGAACTGCGCACCCGTGCCCGCATCGTCATCCTGCCGAACGATCACCTCGAAACGCCGCACTTCGAAGTGCAGCGCCTGCGTGATGACAGCCCGGAAGCACACGTCAATCTGTCCAGCTACGAAATCGCTGCTGCCGCTGCCGAAGTGGAAGAAGTCCAGCCAGCCGCCGCGACCCGCACCCTGGTTCGTCAGGAAGCGGCCGTCAAGACCGCACCGGCCCGTGCCAACGCACCGGTTCCGGTTGAAGATGTCGCCCCGGTTGCAGCACCTGCCGCCCTGCCGGAGCCAAGTCTGTTCAAGGGCCTGGTGAAGTCGCTGGTCAGCCTGTTCGCCACCAAGGAAGAGCCTGCTGCTCCAGTTGTCGTCGAGAAGCCGGCCACCGAACGCCCTGCTCGCAATGAAGAGCGTCGCAACGGTCGCCAGCAGAGCCGCAACCGTAACGGTCGCCGTGACGAAGAGCGCAAGCCTCGCGAAGAACGTGCTCCGCGTGAAGAACGCGCACCACGTGAAGAGCGCCAGCCACGTGAAGCCCGTGAAGAAACTCCGGTCGTAGCCCGCGAAGAACGTGCGCCTCGTGAAGAACGTGCACCGCGCGCACCTCGTGCACCTCGTGAAGACCGCAAGCCTCGTGGCGAGCGTGAAGAACGTGTGCGTGAACTGCGCGAACCGCTGGATGCCGCTCCGGCCGTCGCCGCTGTTGCTTCGACCGAAGAACGCCCAGCTCGCCAGCCGCGTGAAGAACGTGCTCCACGTGCACCGCGTGAAGAGCGTCAACCTCACGCCGAGCAGGCTGTTACCGCCAGCGAAGAAGAAGAACTGCTGTCCAACGAAGAGCAACTGCAGGAAGACGGTCAGGACAACGCCGAAGGCGATCGTCCACGCCGCCGCTCCCGTGGCCAGCGTCGTCGCAGCAACCGTCGCGAGCGTCAACGTGATGCCAACGGCAACGTGATCGAAGGCTCCGAAGAAACCGGCGAGGCTAACGAAGCCAACGACGACGACAGCGAACCAACCAGTGCCGAACTGGCCGCTGGCCTGGCCGTTACCGCTGCCGTTGCCCGCTCGGTCATCAGCGCACCCGCTGAAGCCCAAGCCAACGAGCAGGCTGAACGCGCCACTGCTGCCGTACAGGAAAACGCTGTAGTTGAGACGCCAGTCGTCGAAGCGCCAGTCGTTGAAGCCTCGACGCCTGCGGCTACTGAAGTGGAAGTTGCGCCAATTCGCGAAGTTCGCGAGCCTCAGCCTGAAGCCGAAGTGGTATCCGAGCCTACCGTTGTTGTTGAACAACAGCCGGCCGTTGAAGCCGCTGTCGAAACGCCAGTGGTCGAAGCAACCCCAGAAGTGCGTGAAGTTCGCGAAGAACAGACTGCCTTCCAATGGACTGCCGAACCCGCCGCCGCTTTCGAAGCACCAGCGCCTGCCCCGGTAGAAGAAACTCCAGCGCCAGTTGCTGAAGTCATCGCCGCCGAGCCAGTAGTTGTTGCAGCTCCGGTCGTCGAAGAAGCGCCAGTGGTTACCGAAGTTGCCGCTCCGGTGATTGAAGCTCCGGCCAGCGCCCTGACCGAAAATGGCCGTGCACCAAACGACCCGCGTGAAGTGCGTCGTCGCCGCAAGGAAGCCGAACTGGCTGCCGCTGCTGCTCCAGTAGCTGCACCGGTTGTCGCTGAAGTGGTCGAGGCTCCTGCCCCGGCAGCCGAAGCCGTGGTTGAGCACACTACCCCCGCCATCGACGAGAACCTGCGTTCCGTTGAGGAAGTGGTAGAGCACAACCCACAAGCCCTGGAAGAAGAGCACGAGCCTAAACCCCTCGCCTGATTCCATCGGCCACTAAAAAGCCCCGCCTGAGTGATCAGGCGGGGCTTTTTTATGTCTGGCGATTGTTACCGGAAATGCAGCAACCCTGGCACATCTACATCCCACAATACCCCAGGATCATCGACCGGCACTTCTCGCACTAATGCCTGGGCAAACAGCGGTTTCGCCCCACGATCGCCAGTCAATGCCATTAATGCAGGACCAAAGGAGCGACCAAAGCCAACCGGGTGACCGTACTCACCGCCCTGAACGGGAACACTGATGCCATCTTGCCCAAGTCCCGTAACCACCTGCTCGATACTCGACGGCAGGATAAACGGCATATCCCCCAACACCACCAGCCAGCCAGTGGCTGAAGCACTGGCCGACACCGCCGCTGCGATGCTGTCGCCCATGCCTGCTGAACGCAAAAGGAGCACCTCACAACCATAAGCCTGTGCCAGACGAATAACCTCGCTTCGATCCGGCGACGTCACCACCCAACGCCTTGCAACGCTGGGCGGTAGATTTACCAGCACCTGCTCAATCATCGGTCGTATCACCCCATCACGACCCACGCAAGGCGCCAGCAACTTGTCCTGATCCGCCACAGCCCGAAATCGGCTGCCTTGTCCTGCTGCCAGGACAATGGCTGTGATTGAGCCCGTCAACTGACTGCCACCTGCAACGGTTTCTTTTGCAACAAATCAATCCCGTTCTTGATGGAGACAATCTCCGCCATCAACGACAAAGCGATCTCCGCCGGGGTATGGCTACCGATATGCAAACCGATAGGGCCATGCAGGCGAGCGATCGCATCCGTCGTCAACCCCAGGGCTGCCAAATTGTCCCGACGCTTCTGACTGTTGACCCGCGAACCCAAAGCACCAATGTAGAACGCCCTAGAGTTCAGCGCCGTGAGCAGCGCCATATCGTCCAGGCGCGGATCGTGGGTCAGCGCGACGATGGCCGTGCGCTCGTCAGTCTGGATATTGAGCACCGCGTCATCGGGCATACCTGGCACGAAGCGCCCGTGCTGTTCTTCCCAGCCATAGACGAACTCCTTGCGCGGATCGCAGATCAGCACTTCGAAATCCAGCAACCGAGCCATTTCTGCCACGTAGCGCGACAACTGTCCGGCACCGATCAACAGCAAGCGCCAGCGAGGGCCGTAAATGGCCCGCAGGCGCTCACCGTCAAAACTCACGGTGTCGGTCTTGTCTGCGGGGCTCAAGATGACTTCGCCGGTCGCCAGGTCCAACTCTCTGGCGACAACCTCATGGGCCTCACAGCGTGCCAGCAACTCGGCCACCCAACCCGCATCGGTCACCCGCTCCTGCGTGAGACGCAAGGTTCCGCCACAAGGCAGACCAAAACGTGCTGCGTCATCTCGCGTGACGCCATACGTCACCAGTTGCACTGGCGGCCCATCGTCGGGCAAGCGACCGTCCTGCAAACGGGCGATCAAATCGTCTTCAATGCACCCGCCAGAGACCGAACCAATCACCACCCCATCGCCCCGCAAGGCCAACATGGCCCCCGGTGGGCGCGGCGCACTGCCCCAGGTCTGGACCACGCTGTACAGCACCACCCGCTGCCCAGCCCGGCGCCACTCCAGCACGCTGCGCAAGACGTTCAGATCGACACTGTCCATCAGCCCTTCGTCTCCTGCTGCCAACCCTGCAATTGATAACGGACCGGCAAATTACGGATACGCTTGCCCGTAGCGGCGAAGATTGCATTGCACAGCGCCGGTGCAATCGGCGGCACACCCGGCTCACCGACACCACCCAACGGTACATCGCCTTTTGGCGTGACCAGGTGCACGGCGATTTCCTTGGGCGCCAGGGACATGCGAGCCACTTCGTACATATGGAAGTTGTCCTGCTGGACCTTGCCGTCCTTGAAGCTGATTTCTCCCAGCACCGCATTGCCCAGCCCCATCACGCAAGCCCCCTCGAACTGCGAGCGGATGCGCTCCGGATTGATCTGCGGGCCACAGTCAACGGCAATGTCCGCCTTGTGCACGATCAGGGTGCCGTCGTCTTTGACTTCCACCTCGATCACCGCTGCCACGTAGGTAACGAAACTGTAGTGCACCGCCAGCCCCAGCCCACGACCCTTGGGCAGCTTGCGGCCCCAACCAGCGGCTTTGGCAGCGGTTTCCAGTACGCCACGCAAGCGTGCGGTGTCGATGGGGTAGCGCTCTGGCGATTCGCCATAGTTCCACTCATCACTCAAGGTCTTGGGATCGATCTGACGATCCGGGCCCAGCAATTTCAGCTGGTACTTCAACGGGTCTTGACCCGCATTGTGGGCCAATTCATCTACAAAGCTCTGAATTGCAAAGCCGTGGGGGATATTTGATACCGAGCGGTACCAGCCAACCCGGGTATGGGCCACCGCTTCAGGGTTTTCCAGGCGCACATTGGGAATCGCGTAGGCCATGTTGGTAAATCCCATGCCCAGTTCGAATGCGGCCTCATGGTTCATGCCGGGGGCAAACAGCGCAGTGATGCTCGGCGCCACCGTGCGGTGCAGCCATCCCGACGGCATGCCGTCCTTGTTCAGGCCGGCCTTGAGGTACTCGGCGGACACGGTATGGAAGTAGGAATTGTGGATATCGTCCTCACGCGTCCACTGCACGCGCACCGCCTTGCCAGGAAACGCCTTGGCCAGGATTGCCGCTTCAACGATGAAGTCGGGTTTGGACTTGCGACCAAAACCACCACCCAACAGCGTGACATTCAACGTGACGTTATCGAACGGTAGCCCTAGCCGCTCAGCGATTCGCTCACGACTGACTTGTGGTGCCTGGCTTGGCGCCCAGGCTTCGCACTGCCCCTTGTCGAATCGGGCGATGGCCACCATCGGCTCCATCGGCGACTGAGCCAGGTGCGGCAAGTAGTAAGCGGCTTCGAGGGTGCTGTCGGCGTCGCTCAGGGCCTGATCGATACTGCCGGTGTTGCGCACCACTTTGCCGGGTTTCAACGCGGCCGCTTCCAGCTCCTTGCGGTAGTCGATGGAGTTGTAGCCGGCGTTGATGCCGTCATCCCAAACAATCTGCAAGGCTTCGCGACCCTTGATCGCCGCCCAGGTATTGCTGGCGACAACTGCTACGCCGCCCAAAGGCTGGAATTCCGACGGCAAAGGCCGGCTTTCGATTTCCAGCACGTTGAGCACACCCGGAACCTTCAATGCCGCGCTGGCATCGAAGGATTTGACCTTGCCGCCATAGACCTTCGGACGGGCAATGGTGGCGAACAACATGCCGTCGAAATGCACGTCGGCACCATACACCGCGCGGCCGTTGACGATGTCGGCACCGTCGATGGCTTTGGTGCCTTCCTTGCCGATGTAGCGAAACTCCGACGGCTGCTTGAGCCGCAAACCGTCGCGAGCCGGCACCGCCAGCGCACCGGCGGCAGCGGCCAGGGCACCATAGCCCAGCTCGCGGCCGCTGGGCTGGTGAATGACTTTATGCAATTGCGCGCGGCACTCGCCCACCGGGACTTTCCACTGCTCGGCAGCGGCCTGCTCCAGCATGGTCCGCACGGCAGCGCCGCACCGACGCATTGGCTCATACCAGTGACGCATGCTGCGTGAGCCGTCGGTGTCCTGGTTGCCGAAACGCACTTCGTCACCCGAGGCCTGCTGAACCTTTACGAGCGCCCAATCGGCGTCCAATTCATCGGCCACTACCAGGGTCAGGCTGGTGCGCACGCCCTGGCCCATTTCCGAGCGGTTACAGATCACGGTGACGGTGCCGTCGGTGGCAATACTGACGTAGACCTTGGGGTCGTCGATCACGCCATTGGGCATGGCGTCGCCACCGTATTTCTTCATCGTGTCTTCGGCAAACGCGTCGGGCAAACCCCAACTGGCGGCGATAACCAGAGCACCGGTGACGCCAACGCCTGTGAGGAAGCCACGGCGGCTGAGGTTGTTCAGTTTGAAATCACAGGGTAACTGGCTCATGCCTTGGCCCCCTGCAGGTGCGTGGCGGCCTGGCGGATCGCGGTCTTGATTCGGTTGTAAGTGCCACAACGGCAGATATTGCCGACCATCGCCTCTTCAATCTGCTCGTCGCTGGGATTGGGGTTGGTTTTCAGCAACGCGGTGGCGGACATGATTTGGCCGCCCTGGCAGTAGCCGCATTGGGCCACAGTGGTGTCCAGCCAGGCTTGCTGAACCACTTGGCCAACAGGGTCAGTGTGCAGGTTATCGATGGTGCTGATGTTCTGGCCCTTGACCGCGCCAATCGGGGTGATGCAACTGCGGGCGGGCGAGCCGTCGATATGAATGGTGCACGCACCACACAGGCCCATGCCGCAGCCAAACTTGGTGCCGTTGTAACCGGCCACATCGCGGATGGCCCACAGCAGCGGCATATCCTCGGTGACGTCCAGTTGATGGTCTTGACCGTTGAGCTTCAGGGTAATCATGGGCACGCCCGCATATTTATGGGTTATGGGGTCGAGCAATCTGCCGCCAGGGGTAGAGTAGAGTTGGTACACGCAGATTGACTCAGGCTAGTCAGGCTCTCTTGTGAAGACGGATCTTCACCGGGCCTTTTATAAACAGCGTCTATAGAGCGATAAACAAACATCGTTAGCCAGCTAAGTTAACCCAGCAAGCAGAGCGGTGTGAAGAGTAAAAAAAACCCTGCAATGCAGG
Organism: Pseudomonas sp. HY7a-MNA-CIBAN-0227; assembly: GCF_040310325.1. Classification (NCBI taxonomy): domain Bacteria; kingdom Pseudomonadati; phylum Pseudomonadota; class Gammaproteobacteria; order Pseudomonadales; family Pseudomonadaceae; genus Pseudomonas; species Pseudomonas sp. HY7a-MNA-CIBAN-0227. Next base: position 195,850 of record NZ_JBEOPT010000009.1, read on the forward strand.
GCTTGATTCACTCTTGAAGAAGCGTAGCTCAATAGCGATTGGGCTCCATTTCCAGATCAACCTGGAAGCGCTGGGCAATGTCCTGCTGGATTCGTTGCGCCAGATTGGAAATTTCCAGGCCCGTTGCTGCGCCGTAATTGACCAGCACCAGGGCCTGCAAGCGATGCACGCCGGCGTCGCCGTCGCGAAAGCCTTTCCAACCGGCCTTATCAATCAACCAGCCAGCTGCCAACTTCATCTGCCCGTCCGCCTGAGGGTAGGCCACCAGATCCGGGTACAGTGCCTGCAACTGGGCAGCCAAGGCCTGGGAAACCAAGGGGTTCTTGAAAAAACTGCCGGCATTGCCCAGCACCGCCGGGTCAGGCAGTTTCTCCCTACGAATGCTGCAAATCGCCCGACTGACATCGCTTGGCGTCGCTTGGGTAATCCCCTGCTCGGCCAAACGCTGTTGCACCGGACCATATTCGAGCTTCAAGTGCACAGCGCGACTCAAGGCAAAACGCACCCGCAGGATCAACCAGCGCCCGACTTCATGTTTGAACAAGCTATCGCGGTAGGCAAAATTACATTCGTCCAGGCTGAAATCCCGCAACTCGCCGGTCTGGCGATCCAGCGCGGTGAGGCCGGCAAACATGTCCTTGATCTCCACACCGTAGGCGCCAATGTTCTGCATCGGCGCCGCGCCGACTGTACCGGGAATCAGACTGAGGTTTTCCAGGCCGGAAAAACCGTGCTCCAGGGTCCATAACACAAACGGATGCCAGGCTTCACCAGCTTCGGCTTCGACAACCACATGAACGCCATCATCGTGCACCACCCGAATACCCTGGGTGGCCATGCGCAACACCATGGCCTTAATGTCCTGGGTCAGCAGCAGGTTGCTGCCGCCGCCAATCACCAGCAACGGCAATTGTTGCCCGGCAGCGTAGGCCAGGGCTTCACGGACATCGGCATCACTGCGGGCCTCGGCAAACAACTGGGCACGCACATTGATACCAAAGCTGTTGAATGCCTTGAGCGAAACCTGCGCCTGCACTTGCAAGGTCATAACCGCCCCTTCAATTCAATCACCAACAAATCACAGGCGTGCTCGATCAGGTCCAGGACCCGTTCGAAGCCTTGCTCGCCCTCGTAGTACGGGTCTGGCACCTCGTCCACCGCCGAGTCGTAACGGCGCAGAAACAGGTCCAGATCCGCCTTGCCTTGAGCAGGCTGCATGGCCTTAAGGTTATGCAGGTTGCTCTGGTCCATGGCGAGGATCAGGTCATAGCGGACAAAATCAGCACGCGACACCTGCTGCGCGCGCTGAGCCGACAGGTCGTAGCCCCTCTGTAGCGCCGCGCGCTGGCTGCGCTTGTCCGGTGCCTTGCCAATATGCCATTCGCCAGTGCCAGCCGAGGCGACTTCAACCTGCCCAGCCAGCCCGGCTTCGCGCAATTTATGGCGCAGTACACCTTCAGCGGTGGGCGAGCGACAGATATTGCCCAGACAGACGAACAAAACCTCCATCAGGCCCCCAGCAGGCGGCGGACGCGGTCAAGGTCTTCAAGGGTATCGACACCGGCCGGCGGCGCTTCCAGGGCATCATCCACGTGAATACGCACGCCGTGCCATAGTGCACGCAGCTGCTCCAGGGATTCGGTGCTCTCCAGCCAGCACGGGCCCCAACTGACAAAGTCATGGAGGAAACCGGCGCGGTAAGCGTAGATACCGATATGGCGGCGATACGGCACGCCCGCCGGCAATACGTCACGGCTTTTGGCAAAGTCATCGCGCGCCCACGGCAAGATGGCACGACTGAACGTCAGCGCCAGGCCATTAATGTCGCTGACCACTTTCACCACGTTCGGGTTGAACAGCGTTTCAATGTCTTCGATCGGCTCGGCCAAGGTCGCCATACGTGCTTCAGCGTGGGCCGCCAGGTTGGCCGCCACCTGATCGATGACACCGGGGGGAATCAACGGCTCGTCACCTTGCACGTTGACCACAATGGCGTCAGGCGCCAGCCCCAGGTGCGTGGCCACTTCGGCCAAGCGGTCAGTGCCGGAGTTGTGGTCTTCACGGGTCAGCACCGCTTCAGCGCCGAACGCTTTGCACGCTTCAATGATGCGCACATCATCAGTGGCCACCACCACCCGTTCGGCGCTGCTTTTGCAGGCCTGTTCCCAGACAAGCTGGATCATTGGCTTGCTGCCGATCATCTGCAGCGGCTTGCCCGGCAGACGGGTGGAGGCGTAACGGGACGGGATGACAACGGTGAAGGCGGTGGTCATTTATCCAGGCGCTCGTCGGTGGTCAAGGTACGGGCTTCGCTTTCCAGCATCACCGGGATGCCATCACGGATCGGGTAAGCCAGGCCGGCACCCTTACTGATCAGCTCGGTTTTGTCGGCGCTGAGCTTGAGCGGGCCTTTGCAGATAGGGCAAGCGAGGATGTCGAGCAGTTTGGTGTCCATGAATGTTTCCTGGATAAAAGCGTTTTAAGGCAAAAGGCGAGCAGGCAGCAGACGCATCAATTGCGTATTGAACCAGGCGACGAACGCCGGTGACGGTGCCGCATCCACCGCAAGGTACCACCAGTGGGCTTGCGCAAAGGCGCGGCACTTCACCGCGTCCTTCTCGGTCATGACCAGCGGCAGTGACGGCGTGAAACTCAGAACCTCGGCGCTGTAGGGCGCATGGTCGGCAAAAGCATGGGGTATCGGCAGCCAGTGTAGCGTTTCAAGGGTATTGAAGAAACGTTGCGGGTTACCAATGCCAGCGACAGCGTGGACGCGCTGGCCCAGCGGAAAATGATCCAGCGGCTTGCGCTCGCCGGTTTGCAAATTGACCAGCGCGGTGGGCAGCAGACGGAAGGCAAAACCATCATCACGATCCGAGCCTGCGCCGTTATAAAGAAGCGCATCGACGCTTTGCAAGCGTTCCACCGGCTCGCGCAACGGCCCCGCCGGCAGGCACCGGCGATTGCCCAGGCCTCGGGCCGCGTCGATCAGCACCAGTTCCAGGTCACGGGCCAATCGGTAGTGCTGCAGACCATCGTCGGAAAGAATCAGGTCCAGTGTTTCGCTGGCCAACAGCGCCTGCACGGCGCGACTACGGTCGGGGTCGATCATCAGCGGGACGCCGCTGCGCTGCACGATCAACAGTGGTTCGTCGCCCGAGACCTCGGCGCTGTGGCTAGCTTCAACCCGCCAGGGTAACTGCGGCGGCTTGGCGCCGTAACCGCGGCTGACCACGCCGACCCGCAAACCGCTGCGTTGGCAGTGGTCGATCAACCAGAGAATCAACGGCGTCTTGCCCGTGCCACCGACAGTGATATTACCGACCACCACCAGCGGCACCGGCGACTGGTAGATCTCGCCCTCGCCCGCCAGGAAGCGTTCACGCTTGCGCCGCACAACCCGGCGATACAGCCATTCCAGCGGCTGCAAGAGCTTGAGGGCGGGATGGCCGGTGTACCAGGCACGCAGCAAACGATCGGACATGCTCATCAGGGTTGGCCCGCCGCCTCGACGGTGGTCATGCGCAAATGGCTGAAGCCGAGCTTGCCGGCGGCGTCCATCGCGGTGATCACGGCCTGGTGCTGGGTCTTGCCATCAGCGCTGATGGACAGCGGCAGCTGCGTATCACCGCCGGACTCTTTCTGGAGTGCATCCATCAGGCTGGCCAGATCGTTTTTCTCCAGCAACTGGTTATTCACCGAAAACACCCCATCGACGCTAATGGCAATGTCCAGTTGCTTGGCCTGCGGGTCTGGCGCCGGCGAGCCGCTGACGGCTTCCGGTAGATCGACCCGCAGTTGGGTTTCCCGGGTAAAGGTGGTGGTCACGACAAAAAACAGCAGCAGGATGAACACCACGTCGATCAACGACGCCAGGTTGATATCGACGTTTTCCCGTTGTTTGCGGCGAAATTTCACGCTTTGCCCTCAACCAGATCGACATCACGGTCGCCCTGCACCACTTCCACCAGCTTGATGGCTTCCTGCTCCATGCCCACCACCAGCTCATCGATCCGGCGTTGCAGGAATCGGTGAAAGAACACTGCCGGAATACCGACCATCAGGCCTGCGGCCGTGGTGATCAAGGCCTTGGAGATACCCCCGGCCAGCACTGCAGCGTTGGTGGTCATGCCAGAGCCCATAAAGGAACTGAAGATGTCGATCATCCCCAGCACCGTGCCGAGCAACCCAAGCAGCGGCGCCATGGCGGCGATGGTGCCCAAGGCATTGATGTAGCGCTCCAGTTCATGGATGACCCGGGCAGCAGCTTCTTCGATGCATTCCTTCATGATCTCGCGGCCATGCTTGGAGTTGGCCAGCCCCGCGGCCAGGATCTCGCCCAAGGGCGAGTTGGCCCGCAGCTCCTTGAGCTTGTCCTTGCCCAGTTGCTTGTCTCTGATCCAGCGCCAGACCTGCCCCAGCAGATGGGGCGGGGTCACGCGGCTAGCGCGCAGGGTCCACAAGCGTTCGGCGATGATACCGAGTGCGGCGATGGAGCTCATAATGATCGGCAACATCATCCAGCCGCCGGACTTGACCAATTCCCACACAGTGAACGCCCCTTCGAAAAAGTGCGCCACTTTAGCATATAGGGTTGCGCGCAAGGGCCTACCTGCCCGAGGCCATCATGTCGCAGGCGCCGGTCTTTGGTTACGGTCGATTACCGCTGGCATTGTCGGAACCTCTCGCCAGAACCGGCGCTGGCCGCGAGCGGCTACTGGCTTCTGAAAGGTGCCCAATTGCAGGCGCAGGGCGCCCATTTCGGCACTGTCATAAATGGCACTGCCCAAGACCCGGTAACGCTCCAGCACCTGAGGATGCGGATGGCCAAACGCGTTGCTGCGACCACGAGAGATCAGCACGGCCTTGGGCGCGAGCCGCTGCAATAGAGGCCATGAAGAAGAGCTGCGACTACCATGATGAGGTGCTTGCAGCCAGTCAGTACTGACCGCCAGTGACGTGGCCAGCAGCGCCCTCTCTGCATCGCGGTCGATATCTCCGGTCAGCAGCAGTCTCTCGCCGTTGGCCACTACCTGCAGCACACAGGATTTCTGGTTGCCGCTGCGGGCATCCAGCCACTGCCATAACTCGAACCTCACCCCATCCCATTCCCATTGCTCACCGCTGACACAAGGTTGAGTGCCCAGGAAAGCGGGCAACCCGTTGGTTTCTCCGCCTACCACACGCTTGACGGGTAACCCCTGAGCAACGGCCACCGCGCCACCGGCGTGATCAGCATCGGCATGACTGAGCAGCATCAAGTCCAACTGCGATACACCCATCTTGCGCAGGGAAGGCAGCACCACGCGTGCGCCAAGGTCGAACTCGCCAAACCGAGGCCCGGCGTCATACAGCAGGGTGTGGTTGCGGGTACGCAGCACGATCGCCAACCCCTGCCCGACATCCAGTTGCATCACATCGACCTGCCCGCTGGAGATCGATTCACGGGGTGGGAACACCGCCAACAGCAGCATCGGCCAGCCCAGCAGGCGAAACGGAACGCCTTTGGGCATCAATAACAGCACCGCCCCCACCAGGCTCACCAGCCAATACCCGAAAGGCACCTCGACAGGGACCCAGGCCGCAAAATGCTCCGCCAACAGCGCCAGGGCCCTGAATAGCCAATCAAGGGTGCCACCCGCCAGCCATAAGAGGGATTCGCCAATATAAGGCACTGGCAACAAGACCGTACCCAGTAGTGCCAGGGGTAACACCACCACGCTGATCCACGGTACCGCAAACAGATTAGCCAGGGGCGCAGTCAAGCTGATGGGCAAGCCGAGGATCAGCAACAATGGGAACAGACCGATAGCAATCAACCACTGGGCACGGGTCCAGGCCTGCCAGGCTCGCCAGGGACCCAGCCGCCCGCTGAACGCCAGAACCAGCACCGCCACGGCGGCAAAGGATAACCAGAACCCCGGTTGCAGGCTCGCCAATGGTTCCAGGATCAAGACAGCGTTGAGCGCCAGCAACAGCGGCCACCAGATGCCCAAGTGACGAAACCGCAGGCGCCACAACAATACCAACCCGACCATCACACAGGCCCGTTGCACCGGCACTTCAAAACCCGCCAGCAAGCCATAGGCCAGTGCTGCGGCGAACGCCAGGCCACAAGCCCAGGGCAACCACGGCAATCGTCTCGGCCAACAACCGTAACGGGCCAGCCCGGCGACCAGTCCATAGATCAATCCCGACAATAGCCCGATGTGCTGGCCGGAGATCACCAGCAAATGCACAGTGCCGGTGTCTTGCAATATGCGCCAATCCTCGGGCGCCAACCCGGAACCATCCCCCAGCACCAGTGCAGCCAGCCCTGTTGCACGGCCTTGGGCATCCACGGCCAACAGGCGCTGGCGAATCGAATCGCGCCAGGCATGCCGGGCAGGCGCCAGGCGCTGGCCATCCTTGACCGAACCCGTGGCGCCGATGCGCTGGGCCAATAGCCAGGCTTCATAGTCAAAACCATGGGCATTGAGCAAGCCGGACGGACGCTTGAGAGTGACAGCCAGGCGCCAACGCTCGCCACTGTGAACCGGGGGGCCTCCATGCCAGGCCACGCGAATGAGCTTGGGCAGCTTGTCCTTGCGCGACCGGCTATCGCTCAGTTCAAAGCGCACTACGTCGCCATTTTGTTGCGTCAGCCCGGTGACGCGAGCTTCCAGCCAACGGGTCTGGCCATCCAGTTCCTGTGCAAGCCGGTCATCCAGCGCCCACTGCGCGCTGAAGCTGGCCCAATTCAACCCCAGCAAAAAAAAAGCCAATGGATACGTGCGAAATGGCAGTAGCATCAACGCCAGGACCAGCAGGACCAGCAGCCAACCAACCGGCGGCAACGCCGGCAAGAACCGCAAGGCAAGTAGCCCCAACGCGAGCGCGAACATCCCTGTGCGCATGAGTCATTCCTTGAAAGTGACCCATTGAGTCTTAGCCGAGCCGACTACGCGGAGTATGATCTTTTGTCACAAAGTCTGAATTTCCCGTTCATGGAATACGGGCATACTTGCCCCTCGAACTGACCTGGACCCCTTATGCCACGGCGCTTATTCAAACGGTACATGCCCGATCCGACCAGCATCAGGGAACACAAATCCTTACGCTTTCTTGGCACGCTGCTGCATGACCCAAACCTTTGGCACCTCAATCGGCACTCTGTAGCCCGGGCCATGGCCGTGGGCCTGTTTGCCGCGTTTATCCCCATTCCCTTGCAGATGTTGCTGGCCGCGGTCCTGTCCATTGCCGTGCGCGGCAATATGCCGCTCGCCGTTAGTCTTGTTTGGCTGACCAACCCGATTACTATGCCGGTGGTGTTCTTCTGCACCTACATGACCGGTACCTGGCTGATGAACGTACCGCCGCGCGGCCTTCCCGACGAGTTGACCTGGGAATGGATCAGCGAGCAGTTATCGACGCTTTGGCAACCGTTTCTGCTGGGCTCGGTGGTGTTGGGGTTGGTACTGGGAGCGTTGGCCTATTGTTTGACCATGGCCTATTGGCGGTGGTGGGTTGGCCGCCAGTGGAAAAAGCGCAAACAGCGCAACCTGTAGCCAGGCAAAGATCTCTCCTCGATTCGCTCGCACCCCCTGCACCGTCATCGAGTTTCAATGGCTCGTTCTTCGTCTCGCATATTCATTTTGCAAGATTTGCGGCCCTGCGAATGGCTACACTGCGCAAGTGTCGCGAGCCGGACGCCCGCGAAGAATTTCGATCACCATGTGGTAGCAGGAGAGTGGCGTGTTTAGACGAACGGGGATAAAAGGCCGCGTACTGTTGCTGACATTATTACCTACCAGCTTGATGGCGTTACTGCTGGGCGGTTATTTCACCTGGATGCAACTGTCGGAGCTGCAAACCCAGCTGCTCAATCGCGGCGAGATGATTGCCGAGCAACTGGCGCCATTAGTGGCGCCGGCGTTGGGTAACAAGAACACCGACTTGCTGGAGCGCATTGCCACCCATTACCTGGAGCAACCCGACGTACGAGCCGTGTCTTTCCTGGCGCCGGACCGCTCGCCCCTGGCCCATGCCGGCCCGACCATGCTCAATCAGCCGCCCATCGGTAACAGTTCCCACCTGCTACAGCGTACCGGCAATGACGCTACCCGTTATCTGCTGCCGGTTTTTGGCCGCCATCGCAACCTCGCCGGTGAGCTGATCCCTGATGAATCCGATCGCCTGCTGGGCTGGGTCGAGTTGGAACTGTCCCACAACGGCATGCTGCTGCGTGGCTATCGCAGCCTGTTCGCCAGCCTGCTGCTGATCGCCATTGGCCTGGTCTGCACCGCCTCGCTGGCCCTGCGCATAAGCCGCACGATCACCTCGCCCATCGGCCAGATCAAGCAAGCGGTGGCGCAACTCAAGGACGGCAACCTGGAAACCCGCTTGCCACCTTTGGGCAGCCAGGAGCTGGACCAACTGGCGTCGGGCATCAACCGCATGGCCGAGACCCTGCAAAACGCCCAGGAAGAACTGCAGCACAGTATCGACCAGGCCACTGAAGACGTGCGGCAGAACCTGGAAACCATCGAAATCCAGAACATCGAACTCGACCTGGCCCGCAAGGAAGCCCTGGAAGCCAGCCGCATCAAGTCGGAATTCCTCGCCAACATGAGCCATGAAATCCGCACGCCACTCAACGGCATTCTCGGCTTCACCCACCTGCTGCAGAAAAGCGAGCTATCGCCCCGTCAGCTGGACTATTTGGGCACCATCGAAAAATCCGCCGACAACCTGCTGGGCATCATCAACGAAATTCTCGACTTCTCGAAAATCGAAGCCGGCAAGCTGGTGCTCGACAGCATCCCCTTCAACCTGCGAGACCTGATGCAGGACACCTTGACCATCCTCGCCCCGGCCGCCCACGCCAAGCAGCTGGAACTGGTAAGCCTGGTCTATCGCGATACGCCGCTATCCCTGGTGGGCGACCCGCTGCGCCTCAAGCAGATCCTCACCAACCTGGTCAGCAACGCCATCAAGTTCACTCGCGAAGGCACCATCGTCGCCCGCGCCATGCTTGAAGACGAGCAGGAGGACAGCGTGCAACTGCGCATCAGCGTCCAGGACACCGGAATCGGCCTGTCCAGCCAGGACGTACGGGCGCTGTTCCAGGCGTTCAGTCAGGCCGACAATTCACTGTCACGACAGCCGGGCGGCACCGGCCTGGGGTTGGTGATTTCCAAGCGCCTGATCGAACAGATGGGCGGCGAGATTGGCGTCGACAGCACGCCAGGCGAAGGCTCGGATTTCTGGATCAGCCTGAACCTGCCAAAAACTCGCGACGATGTCGAAGACCTGCCCTCTGCGCCTTTGCTGGGTCGCCGTGTCGCGGTACTGGAAAATCACGAACTGGCACGCCAGGCCCTGCAACACCAGTTGGAAGACTGCGGCCTGGAAGTCACGCCGTTCAACACCCTGGAGAGCCTGACCAACGGCATCACCAGCGCCCACCAGACTGAGCAGGCGATTGACTTGGCGGTATTGGGCATCACCGCCAATGATATTCCGCCGGAGCGCCTGAACCAGCACCTCTGGGACCTCGAACACCTGGGCTGCAAAGTGCTGGTGCTGTGCCCAACCACCGAGCAGATGCTGTTCAACCTGTCGGTCCCCAACCCCAACAGTCAGTTGCAGGCCAAACCGGCCTGCACCCGCAAGCTGCGTCGTGCCCTGTCCGACCTGATCAGCCCGCGTCCTTTGCGCAGCGAGCCCGGCGAGCCATTGTCCAGCCGTGCCCCAAGGGTGCTGTGTGTCGACGACAACCCGGCAAACCTGTTGCTGGTGCAGACACTGCTGGAGGATATGGGCGCAAAGGTCCAGGCGGTGGACAGCGGTTATACAGCCATCGAGGCGGTAAAAAAGGAAACCTTCGACCTGGTGCTGATGGACGTGCAGATGCCAGGCATGGACGGTCGCCAGAGCACCGAGGCGATTCGCCAATGGGAAAACGAGCGCCACGGCACGCCGCTGCCGATCGTCGCCCTTACCGCCCACGCCATGGCCAACGAAAAACGCGCCTTGCTGCAAAGCGGCATGGATGACTACCTGACCAAGCCCATCAGCGAACGGCAACTGGCCCAGGTGGTGTTGAAATGGACCGGCCTGGCCTTGCGCAATCAAGGCCCGGAACGGGGCGCCGAAAGTGTCGGCCAGGCCGCGCAACTGCTGGTCCTGGACCACGAGGAAGGCTTGCGCCTGGCGGCCGGCAAGGCGGACCTGGCGGCGGATATGCTCGCCATGTTGCTCGCGTCCCTGGAGGCCGACCGCGAAGCCATTCGTGTCGCCCGTGATGCCAACGACAACCAGGCCCTGATCGAACGCGTCCACCGTCTGCACGGCGCGACTCGCTACTGCGGCGTACCGCAATTGCGGGCGACCTGCCAACGGGCCGAGACCCTGCTTAAGCAGGACGACGCCAAGGCCATGGCAGCTCTAGATGAGCTGGACATGGCGATTGCACGGCTGGCCAGTGAGGCCCGGGTCAGCACCTAAACCCTATCAATAAAGGAACAATTTGATGCGCGTCATCCTCTTCAGCAGCCAGACCTACGACCGCGACAGTTTTCTTGGCGAGTCGTTGCCGGCAGGCATGGAGCTGCAGTTTCAGCCCGCTCGATTAAACCTCGATACCGTGGCTCTGGCCGACAACCACGAAGTGGTCTGTGCCTTCATCAACGACGATCTCAGCGCCCCGGTACTGGAACATCTGGCCTCAGGCGGTACGCGACTGATTGCCCTGCGCTCGGCCGGTTACAACCATGTCGACCTGACTGCCGCCAAACGCCTGGGCCTGACCATCGTGCGGGTACCTGCCTACTCGCCCCATGCGGTGGCCGAACATGCCGTCGCCCTGATCCTGGCCCTCAACCGCTGCCTGCACCGCGCCTACAACCGTACCCGCGACGGCGATTTCAGTTTGCATGGCCTGACCGGCTTCGACCTGGTGGGCAAGACCGTCGGCGTGGTCGGCACCGGGCAGATCGGCGCCACCTTCGCCAAAATCATGAACGGCTTCGGCTGCACGCTATTGGCCTACGACCCGTACCCCAACCCGCAGGTCGAAGCCCTCGGCGCTCGTTACATGAGCCTTCAGGAGTTGCTGACCCAGGCACAAATCATCAGCCTGCATTGCCCGCTGACCAGCGAAAGCAAACACCTGATCAATGTGCAGTCCCTGGCCCATATGCAGCCCGGTGCCATGCTGATCAACACCGGACGCGGTGGGCTAGTAGACACACCGGCACTGATTGAAGCCCTCAAGGATGGGCAATTGGGTTACCTGGGACTGGATGTTTACGAAGAAGAGGCGCAGCTGTTTTTCGAAGACTGTTCGGACTTGCCGCTGCAAGACGATGTGCTGGCGCGCTTGTTGACCTTCCCCAACGTGATCATCACCGCCCACCAGGCGTTCCTGACCCAGGAAGCACTGGCATCGATTGCCGGAACCACCCTGGCCAATATCACGGCGTGGGCAGACGATCGGCCGCAAAACCAGGTACAAGGCTGATCAGCGGTCACATACCGGGGCCATGATGGGCTGCGGCCCGTGATAGGATGCCGCGCCTATTTGGAGGATCCATGGCCGAACACGATTTCCGCTTCAGCTTGCTGAGCCCGCAACACACCCTAATCGAATGCCGCGCCCTGGTGCCGGGCCGTTATCAAGTCACCGGCAACGGCGGCTCGATCAAGAACGGCGATGTCCTGATCGTCACCCTGCGCGGCAGTAAAACCTTGTCGATGCGCCTGACTGTCGAAGGCGACGCCCGCTACTCTATCAGTCCGGCCGGCCAATGGGTCGCCATGGCCCAGGGCCCGAAGTTTGGCGAACTGGAGATTCACACCTGGAAGGCCAACTGCGACAGCTGTGACACGGTGTTGGAGTTTGAGTTCGCGGTAGAAACCAAGCTGACCAAAGCGCCGCTGCAACCGGCCGCCAACGCGCGGATCACCGAGCTGGGCTGGACCACTGACGGCGACAAACACCGCTGCCCGAAATGCCAGAAGGCTGCTCAATGAAGGCCTTGCTTGTGCTCGCCGTCCTGGGTGCAGGCCTCGCGGGCTGCGCCGGTGAACCCGTCAAGCTCAAGCAGGACCACAGCTACGTGCTGGAGTGGATCGGCGAACGGCCGCTGATGGATTACGCGCATCTAACCGTAACCCTCGGCTCTGACGGCCGGGCCTACGGTAATGGCGGCTGCAATCATTGGTTTGCACCCTACACCCTGGACGGTGACAAGCTCAGCTTCGGCAAGGTCGGCAGCACACGCAAGCTGTGCCCTGAAGCATTGATGGAGCAGGAACACCGCTTCTTCAAGGCCCTGGAAACCGTCGAGCGCTGGGATATTTCGCCCATCGAGCAGACCCGTTTCTGGCCGGCTGAAGGCAAACCTTTGCGGTTGTGGCTGGAAGAAGGCTGAAAGACCTGCAGGAGCCGGTTAACCGGCTCCGACATTAATCAGCCACGCAACGCCTTCAACTTCGCCAACACCCCTTCTGCTGTCTGCTCACCCATCAACTGTTCACGCACCTTGCCCTTGTCATCGATGATATAGGTCACGGGCAAGGCTTCGCTGCGCGGAATGTCGAATATCCCGTCCGGGTTCTGCGCCAGCACGGTGAACTTGATGCCCAGCTTGTCACTGGCGCTCTTGAGTTCTTCGCCCTGCACATTGTCGAAGTTGACCCCGAACACCCCCGCCGACTGGCCTTTGAGCTGCTCGGCCAAGGCATTCAGCTCGGGAATCTCGGTGCGGCACGGGCCACACCATTCTGCCCAGTAGTTGATGACCAACCATTGCTTGTCCAGGCGCTCGGACGCCACTTTCTGGCCGTATTGGTCAACGCCATAGTCATTGCCGCAGCCGCTGAGCAGCAGGGTTGTGATGATCGCCAATGCACCGATCAGTCGCCTTGTCATGGGTAATCCTTCGCAAAAGTGAACGTTGGCTGCGGCCTATCGCCTCTCAAGGTTCAGGACTGGGCGCAGCGCGGGTAGAATACCCGCCACCTTACGCAAGATGCGACCCGCACATGACCGATCTGACGCTTTATCACAACCCGCGCTGCTCGAAATCCCGCGGTGCGCTCGAACTACTGCAAGCCCGCGGCCTGACGCCGACCGTAGTGCGCTACCTGGAAACTCCGCTGGACGCCTCGCAATTGCAGGCATTGCTGGGCAAGCTGGGCATCCGCGCCCGACAACTGCTGCGCACCGGCGAAGATGAGTACAAGGCCCTCAACCTGGCTGACGCCAGCCTCAGCGAAGCCCAGTTGATTACCGCTATCGCAGCTCATCCCAAGCTGATGGAACGGCCGATCCTGGAAACCGCTGACAAGGCTGTGATCGGCCGTCCGCCGGAAAAAATTCTGGAGATTCTGCCGTGAGCACGCCGTACGTACTGGTACTGTATTACAGCCGCAACGGATCAGTCAGTGAAATGGCCCGGCAGATTGCCCGGGGCATCGAGCAAGGTGGGCTGGAAGCGCGGTTGCGCACCGTGCCGGCAATCTCCACCGAATGCGAAGCCGTGGCCCCGAGCATTCCGGCCGAAGGCGCGTTGTACGCCAGCCTCGATGATCTGAAAAACTGCTCGGGCCTGGCCCTGGGCAGCCCGACTCGCTTTGGCAACATGGCGGCACCGCTGAAGTACTTTCTCGATGGCACCAGCAACCTGTGGCTGACCGGTGCCCTCGTCGGTAAACCGGCTGGCGTCTTCACCTCCACTGCCAGCCTGCACGGCGGCCAGGAAACCACGCTGATGTCGATGCTGTTGCCGCTGTTGCACCACGGCATGCTGATCACCGGCCTGCCCTACAGCGAACAGGCATTGCTCGACACCCAGGGCGGCGGCACCCCTTACGGCGCCAGCCATCATTCCGGCGCCGACGGCAAGCGTGCCCTGGATCAACATGAAATCGCCCTGTGCCGAGCCCTTGGCCTGCGCCTGGCGAAAACCGCCTTGAAACTGGAGAGTGGCCGTGGCCAAGAAGCCTAAAGTCCTGCCGCCCCAAGCCTGGCTGGAACCTCGAGTCAGAGTGATGCGGGTACTGAGTCTGGTGAGTTTCCTCGGCCTGATCGGCTTGCTGTGCGCCTATTATCTGGTGTTTGCCGACCTGCACGGCGCCCGGCCCTGGGTGATACTGCTGATCGAACTGGTGCCGTTGCTGTTGCTGGCGCCGGGCATGATCGTAGGCAGCGCTCGCGGGCATTCGTGGATGTGTTTTGTGGTGAACCTGTATTTCATCAAAGGCGCATTGGCCGCCTACGATCCGAACCGGCATTGGTTCGGTGTGCTGGAAATGCTGGCGAGCCTGGCGGTGTTCTGCACGGCGCTGCTGTATGTGCGCTGGCGATTCCAGCTGGATCGGCGGTTGTCGGGGGAAGGTCAGCCGGCCTGATGGAATTGTCGGGCTGAAGAGGCTTTTTGTGGCGAGGGGGCAAGCCCCCTCGCCACAGTGTCAGTGGTTGACTGTGTAGGCCAACATCATCGACAACTGACACATCGGCCGACCACTCTGCGTGTGCCACTGGTTGAACGCGTCCTGCACCGTTGCCAGGTCTCGCAGACTGGTGGGCACCTTGTCGATGATCTTCTGCGCACTCAACGCCGCCACCACGTCATAGCTCGGCACAAAGGTGTCCTTGCCGACCATGCGCAAAAAACGCGGTGCCGACAGCCCGCCCAACTGGTGGCCGTGCTTGCTCAAGTACTTCCACAGGCTAACGATATCGGTCACCGGCCACTCGGCGATCAACGCGCCAAAGCTGCCCTTCTCTTTCTCGATATCCAGGATCATCTGCGCATTGCGCGGCACGCTCTTGAGCTTGCCCAGGTGGCGGATGATTCGCGTGTCCTGCATCAGCCGCTCAAGGTGCTCGGCCCCCATCAGCACCACTTTTTCCGGATCGAAACCAAAGAACACCTGCTCGAACGCCGGCCACTTGGCGTCCACTACGCTGTGCTTGAGCCCGGCGCGGAACACCCGCAGCGACAAGGTCGACAGGTAGCGGTCATCGCTGATCTCACGCAATTGCGCCGGGGTCTTGGGGACAGGCAGATGGGCTTGCAGCTCGGCCGCCGAACCGAAACGGTTCAGACAGTATTCGTGCAGCCACTTGTAATCGCGCATGCCCTCTCCTAAGAATTGAAATGAAAACGGCGCCCGCAAGCGCCGTCAATCAGAGCGTTGAAAATGCTCAGAGATTCACTACGTTGACGAAGCGCGAAGCGGCGCTTTCGTCGATCCGCAGGCTGGTGAAGTCGAACAGGTTGCGGTCGGCCAGTTGCGACGGCTGCACGTTCTGCAAACTGCGCAAGATGCTATCAATGCGCCCCGGCGTCTTGCGCTCCCAATCCTGAAGCATGTCCTTGACCACCTGGCGCTGCAAGTTTTCCTGGGAGCCGCAGAGGTTGCAGGGAATGATCGGGAATTGCTTGAAGTCGGAGTAAGCCTGGATGTCCATCTCGTTGCAATACGCCAGCGGGCGAATCACCACGTTGCGCCCGTCATCGGCCCTCAGCTTGGGCGGCATGGCCTTGAGGGAACCATTAAAGAACATGTTGAGGAAGAAGGTTTCGACGATGTCATCACGGTGATGACCGAGGGCCATCTTGGTCGCGCCTATCTCGTCGGCAAAGGTGTAGAGCGTGCCACGGCGCAGGCGTGAACACAGTGAACAGGTGGTCTTGCCTTCCGGGATCAGTTCCTTGACCAGCGAATAGGTGTCTTTCTCGACGATGTGGTACTCGACCCCCAGTGTCTTGAAGTAGGCCGGCAGCACTTCCTCGGGAAAACCAGGCTGTTTCTGGTCCATGTTCACGGCAACGATGTCGAACGTGATCGGTGCGACCTTTTGCAGGTGCAGCAACACGTCGAGCAGGGTGTAGCTGTCCTTGCCACCGGACAGGCAGACCATGACCTTGTCGCCCTCCTCGATCATGTTGAAATCGGCGACTGCTTCACCAACCTGGCGACGCAGGCGTTTTTGCAGCTTGTTCTGGTTGACCGTAAAAGTGCCCATGGCGCTTGGACCCGTGAAAGGTGTGTGACGAAAAGCGGGGTATTTTACGCAAAAATCCAGGCACAGTGGCGAGCGCGCTTGTGTGGTGAGCCATTTACAGAAGTCATTGCGATTAACCTCTGTGTTTACAGCGCGATTTGCTCTAAAGCTCCACCCTTTTTCCGGTCATCACTTCCTATACTCCGACATAAGGTCGCGCACATATATCCAGACCTTTCAGGCCAATTGGCCCGTGGGCGCTCCGTTGGGGGGCGATGGTAATAACAACAGGAGTGACTGGCATGATCCATCACGTCGTGGGACTTTTCACCCACCCCGATCAGCAATGGCGGGAAATTCGTGGCGATAAAGAAGAAAGCATCAGCCGCATGTACCTCACTCACACGCTGATTCTCGCGGCGATCCCCGCCGTAGCAGCCTTTATCGGTACCACCCAGGTCGGCTGGGTCATCGGCAATCGGTCCCCGGTCATGCTGACCCAGGAAAGCGCGCTGTGGATGACCATCATGTCGTACCTGGCGATGCTCGGCGGCGTTGCGGTGATGGGCGCCTTCATTCATTGGATGGCGCGCACCTACGACGCCAACCCGAGCATGGCGCGCTGCGTGGCGTTTGCCACCTACACCGCGACACCGCTGTTTGTCGGCGGGCTGGCGGCGCTCTACCCGCATATGTGGCTGGGGATGGTCGTCGGCACGACCGCCATCAGCTACACGGTGTACCTGCTGTATGTCGGGTTGCCGACCTTCATGAACATCAACCCGGACGAAGGCTTTCTGTTCTCCAGCTCGGTGCTGGCCGTGGGCCTGGTGGTGCTGGTGGCGATCATGGCCTTTACCGTGATCGTCTGGGGCCTGGGCATCGGCCCGATCTACACCAGCTAGCCCTCTCCAAATTGCAGGAAAAGCCACCGCAAGGTGGCTTTATGCGTTCTGCATGACCATTCGGCGCCTGACAGATTCGGAAACACCCAGGTTTGCGGCATACTGGACGTCTCTGGAGATATGTACAGCATGCCCGAGCAACTCAATACTCGCGTCGAAGATTGTTTCCAACAAGCCGAATCCTTTTTCAAACGAAGTTTCAAACGCCCCCACGTCAGCCTCAAGCTGCGTGGCCAGAAGGCCGGTGTCGCGCATTTGCACGAGAACCTGTTGCGCTTCAACCCGCAGCTGTACCGGGAAAACAGCGAAGACTTCCTCAAGCAGACCGTCGCCCATGAAGTGGCGCACCTGATTGCCCACCAATTGTTCGGCGAGCGCATCCAGCCCCATGGCGAGGAATGGCAGTTGATCATGCGCGGGGTCTACGAACTGCCGCCCAACCGCTGCCACACCTATGAGATCCAGCGGCGCCGGGTTACCCGGTATATCTACCGTTGCCCGTGTGCGGACAGTGATTTCCCGTTTTCGTCCCAGCGCCATGGGCTGGTGAGTCAGGGGCGGCGGTATTTGTGCCGGCGGTGTCGGGAGACGCTGGTGTTTACCGGGGAGACTCGGGTGGAGTGAGGTAGTGTGGTGCCTGCGATGACCATAGGTATCTACACATTTCTTGAGGTTGCTGATGGCTGAGGGCCCCGGCTCTAGGGGGGCTGTTGAGTACATATCCGTTGTTGCGGTAACGGCTGCTGGCGGTTTCGCTCTTACAGCGACTCACTTTCGAAAGGCGCGAAAGTAAGCAAAGCGCTCCTGCCCTACCTATCGGCGCCTCGCTGTGGCTCGGCGTACCCGAACGAAGGCATGCCGAGCCACAGCGAGGCACCAAGTGGTGGGGCAAGAGCCTTTGGTTACTTTGGGCTTTTCAAAGTGACACGCCGTAAGGGCGTAACCCTAATCCGCCCTGACCAAAATAACGGATATGTACCCAACCCAGCCACAGCCCACAACCCCAGAATCCTGCCCGCAACAATATGTAGATCCTCATAACGCAATAACGGCAGACCAGCCCCTAACCCACCACCTTGGCACCCCGCAATTGTGCAATCCGCTCGGTGCTGAACCCCAACTCCCCCAACACCTCATCACTGTGGGCTCCGAGCCCTACCCCGATATGCCTGGGCGCCGGCAACCCTTCTGAAAACTTCAACGGGCAGGCCATTTGCGCCTGACTGGAACCATCCCCCCGAGGCACTTGGCTGACCAGATCCCGAGCCTTGAGCTGTGGATGTTTCAAAGCTTCACCAAGGCTGAGGACCGGTTCGACACAAGCATCCACCCCCGCAAACAACCCACACAACTCCTCAAAGCTGCGCTTCTCAAACTCGACCTGCAGCGCCTGCTTAAGCGCTTTCTGCTGCTCAGCCTTGGGCGACAACCCCAGGGGCGCCAGTTCCGGACACCCGAGGGTCGTACACAGGTGCTGCATAAAACCTGGCTCCAGGCTGCCCACCGACAGCCAGCGCCCGTCCCGCGAGCGGTAGTAATCGTAAAAACTGCCGCCATTGAGCATCTGGTCTTCCCGCGCAGGCTCCACGCCACAAGCCAGGTAACCGGCACCGGCCATGGCGTTAAGGCTGAAGGCGCAGTCGGTCATGCTCACGTCCAGGTACTGACCCACCCCGCTCTGCTGCCTGGCGATGACCGCCGCCAGCAGCCCGATCACCGCGTGCAATGAGCCGCCACCGACGTCCGCCAGTTGAACGCCCAACGGCAACGGCCCACTGTCCTGGCGCCCGGTGTAGCTGGCGACCCCAGCCAGGGCGAGGTAGTTGATGTCGTGGCCGGCGCGATCCTTGTAGGGGCCGGTCTGGCCGTAGCCGGTGATGGAAACGTAGATCAGCTTCGGATTGATGGCCTTCAAGGCCTCGTACCCCAGGCCCAGACGGTCCATGACGCCAGGGCGAAACTGCTCCAGAACGATGTCGTAGTCCTTCACCAACTGCCGGACAATCTCCAGCGCCTCGGCCTGCTTGAGGTCCAGGGCCAGGCTGCGTTTGTTGCGATTGAGGTAGGCGTGGCTGGCCGATACTCCCCGATCATGGGGCGGCAACACCCGCAGCAAATCCATACGCGTGGGGGATTCGATACGCAGCACTTCGGCGCCCATGTCCGCCAGCAGCAATGAGGCAAACGGGCCAGGCAGCAAGGTGGAGAAATCCAGCACTTTGAGGGATGCCAAGGGACCTGACATGGGAGCTCCGATTCCGATTCGATTGGGCACAGAGTAGGCAGGCTTGGGGGTAAGCGGCAATTACATAAACCATCATCGACAGTGACCGTTGTGATTTCAGGGACTGCTGCGCAGCCCAACGGGAGCAAGCTCCCTCTCCACAAAAAAAACCCATCCGAAGATGGGTTTTTCATGAGCGGTGCAGTGTTACTTGACGCCAGAGGGTGTCGGGCCTTCAGCCACACCCAGGTCGTCTTCTTCACGGGTGTCGGAGATACCGCGACCACCGGAAGCCAACTCGATTTGCAGGGTGTCTTCGTCCAGTTCCTTGACCCACTTGGCAACTACCAGGGTAGCTACGGCGTTACCGACCAGGTTGGTCAGTGCGCGGGCTTCGGACATGAAGCGGTCGATACCCAGGATCAGCGCCAGGCCGGCAACCGGCAGGTGGCCAACAGCCGACAGGGTGGCGGCCAGTACGATGAAACCACTACCAGTCACGCCAGCAGCGCCCTTGGAGGACAGCAGCAACACCAGCAACAGGGTGATCTGGTGGGTGATGTCCATGTGGGTGTCAGTCGCCTGGGCGATGAACACGGCAGCCATGGTCAGGTAGATCGAAGTACCGTCGAGGTTGAAGGAGTAGCCAGTCGGGATAACCAGACCTACTACCGACTTCTTCGCACCCAGGCGTTCCATCTTGATCAGCATGCGTGGCAGGGCCGATTCCGAGGAGGAAGTACCCAGCACAATCAGCAGTTCTTCACGGATGTAGCGGATCAGTTTCAGTACGCTGAAACCGTGGGCGCGGCAGATGCCGCCCAATACCACCAGGACGAACAGCAGGCAGGTGATGTAGAAGCAGATCATCAACTGGCCCAACTGCACCAGCGAACCTACGCCGTAGGCACCGATGGTGAACGCCATGGCGCCCAGGGCACCGATTGGCGCGAGCTTCATGATCATGTTGATGATGTTGAACATCACGTGGGCGAAGCGATCGATGAAGTCCAGGACCGGCTTGCCGTAGGCACCCAGGCGATGCAGGGCGAAACCGAAGATCACCGAGAACATCAGCACTTGCAGGATATCGCCGTTGGCGAAGGCGCCAACGATAGTATTGGGGATCACGTTAAGCAGGAAGCCAACGATGCTCTGGTCTGCACCCGCGGTCACGTAGGCCGCCACTTTGGAAGCGTCCAGGGTCGCTACGTCGATGTGCATGCCGGCGCCCGGTTGCACGACGTTGACCACGATCAGGCCGATCAGCAGGGCGATGGTGGAAACGACTTCGAAGTACAGCAGCGCGTAGCCGCCGGTTTTGCCGACCGATTTCATGTTCTGCATGCCAGCAATACCGCTGACGACTGTACAGAAGATGATCGGGGCGATGACCATTTTGATCAGCTTGATAAAGCCGTCACCCAGGGGCTTGAGGGCCACACCGGTCTGCGGGTAGAAGTGACCGAGCAGGATGCCGATAACGATGGCAACGATCACCTGGAAATACAGGCTTTTATAGAACGGCTGACGAGTCGTCATTGCAAAGTTTCCTCAAGAGCCTCGTGTGGCAAATATCCGCCATTGCCCACGACACTTGAATTGCGAACCCTCCTGCACTGGAGGGATTTGTTTTGGCGAGCTGCGCTGGGCAGATCTGCGTTTCCTATCGCAAACGCCATGCCACTTTACTGAAAACCGCTAAAGGCCTTTAGAGATCAGGCCCTGTGGTTTTCGGGCACCATTCAAACGTTGGTACAAGTGGCGGATTTCCGCCCACTGCCCGAGCCTCGTCCTACAATTTGGCGGATATCCGCCTTGTCGCTTCTCTGTACGATGGCTACCATTCGCCACTTAATGGACGAGGCCCCTTCATGCGTGAACGTACCATTGCCAGTCACTATGCCCGCGCCGCCCTGGGTGGTGCGCACCGGGCCGGCTACGATTACTCGGGGTTGTTGCAGCAACTGGGCATCACCCCCGAACTGCTTAGCGAACCTCGTGCCCGTATCGCGCCGGAACAGTTCACCCAGCTGTTGCAGATGCTGTGGCTGGCGCTGGACGACGAATACCTGGGCTTCGCCGATGGCCCGAGCAAACGCGGCACCTTCGCCATGATGTGCCACGCGCTGATCCACTGCCGCACCCTGGAGAAGGCTCTGGAACGCGGCTTGTTATTTTATGGCCTATTCCCGCAGGGGCCGCGCTGGCACCTGACACGGGAAGGCGATATGGCCCGCTTGAGCCTGGACGATTCTCAACTGTGGGACCCGGATCACTTTTTGAGTGAGTGCCTACTGGTGATCTGGCATCGCCTCGGCAGTTGGCTGATCGGCCAGCGTATTCGCCTGGAGCAGGCAACGTTCAGCTACCCGATGCCGGCCCATAGTGGCGAATACGATTTGCTGTTCCCCTGCCCCCACGTATTTGCCGCGCCTGTCAGCAGCCTGGTGTTCCACAGCCGCTACCTGAGCCTGCCGCTGTTGCAGGACGAGCGCACCCTCAAGCATTTCCTGGAGCGTTCACCCGCCGACCTGCTGTCACGCCCGGACGAAGGCGACAGCTTGAGCAGCCAGTTGCGCCGTTTGTTAAGTCGCGACCGCACGCCCTGGCCGGACCTGGAAGCCGTCGCCCAGCATTTGCATATCAGCCCGCAAACACTGCGCCGGCATTTGCGCGAAGAAGGCACCAGCTTTCAGGCGCTCAAGGATGAACTGCGCCGAGATATTGCGATTTTTCACTTGGGCCGGGCGGATTTGTCACTGCAGGAGATCGCCGAGCAACTGGGGTTTTCCGAGCCTTCGGCGTTTCATCGCGCGTTCAAAAAGTGGACGGGGCTGACGCCCGGTGCTTATAGATCGCAAGAAAGCTAAGGCCGAACACTGTCCTGAGACAAGAGTGATTAATGTGGCGAGGGAGCAAGCTCCCTCGCCACAGAAAGCTCACTGACCATAGAAGTATTTAGACTGCCGAAAAGTGGATCTTGAACGCCGCCCCGCCCAAGGGTGAATCCCCCAGGGTCAGCCGCGCGCCGTAGCTTTCGATGATGTCCTTGACCACTGCCAACCCGATCCCCTGCCCCGGATGCTGACGGTCCAGCCGCTCGCCCCTTTGCAGAATCCGCGCACGCTGGTCCGGCGGTACGCCAGGGCCATCGTCTTCAATGCACAGCTGGGTGCCTTCGAGGCTTTCATACAGGGTGATGCGCACTTCGCTCAGACACAGGCGATAGGCGTTTTCCAGCAGGTTGCCGAGTAATTCGAGCAGAGCGCCCCGCTCGATGGGCACGTCGCATTCTTCCGGCAGGTCAAAGGACACTCGCACGCCCTTGTCGCGGTAGACCTTGTCCAGTGTGTCACACAGGCTTTGCAGCACCGGCCGCAACCGTACCTGGTGGCGCACCAGGCCGCTTTTGCGCAGGCTGGCGCGCTGCAACTGGTAGCTGATTTGCTGGCTCATGCGCTCGATCTGCGATTGCAGCACCCAGGCTTGCTCGCGGTCCTCGGGGCGCTGGGCCATGTCTTCGCTCACGCCCTGCAACACCGCCAGCGGGGTTTTCAGGCTGTGGGCCAGGTCGTCGAGGGAGTCGCGGTAACGGGTGCGCTGCTCACGCTCGCTGTGGAGCAAACGGTTGAGGGAGCCGGTCAGCCGCAGCAGCTCCCGCGGGTGTTGTTCACTGAGGCTTTCGCGGGTACCGCCTTCGATCTCGTCCAGTTCCTGGCTCAGGCGACGCAGGGCTTGTAGGCCCCAGGTCAGGCCGAGCCAGAGCAGGGTCAGCAGCACCAGCAAGGCGGCGCCGAAGCCCAAGTAGAGGTTTTCCCGCAGACCTTCGAGGGTCAGTTGGTATTCGCGCACCGGTTGCAGGGCGACAATACTGAATGCCGCGCTCTTGCCCCCCAGCAGCTTGACCTCGACGTCATAGGCAAAAAATTCCTGGCCGTTGGCCTCGCGAATCTTCGCGAACTCGTTGCCGCGCCCGTCGTAGCGCGGCTTGTAGTTGATGTTTTCTTCCTGGGTCGCCCGCGAGCGCCAGACCAGGTGGCCTTCACGGTCATAGATGTAGCCCAGCAGACGGCTGTCGGTGAGGTTGAAGCGCTCGTCCGGCAATTGCGCCGGCATCAGCAGGCGGTTTTTTTCGACCCGCGCCGCAGAGATCAGCGTCGTCACGTCTGACGCCAGGCGCTGCTCGATAGCGTCCTGCAAGGCCAGGCTGAACGCGCCCTGCATGGCCGGTAGCAACGCCAGCATAAACAGCACGGCCAGGGTGGTGGCCGCCAGCATCAGGCGCACACGTAACGAGCGAATCAACGGCAGCGCTCGTTAAACAGGTAGCCCAGGCCTCGCACGGTGTCGATCGGTTTGAATCCCGCAGGCCCTTCCAGCTTGCGGCGCAGGCGGCCCACCAGCACTTCGATCACGTTTGGATCGCGCTCGTCGTCATCGGGGTAGAGCTGTTCCATCAAGCGGTCCTTGGCCACCACTTGTTGATGGTGACGCATCAGGTATTCGAGGATTCGGTACTCATAGGCGGTCAGCGCCAGGGGTTGTTCGTCGAGGGAAGCCTGTTTGCGATTGAGGTCCAGCAGCAACGGGCCCGCAACAATGGTCGACTGGGTAAACCCGCTGGAACGACGCAGCAATGCATTCATCCGTGCTTCCAGCTCTTCGAACTGGAACGGCTTGACCACGTAGTCGTCGGCGCCGGCTGCCAGGCCTTCGACCTTGTCCTGCCAGTTGCCGCGCGCGGTGAGAATCAGGATCGGGAAGGTCTTGGCCTCGGTGCGCAACTGGCGGATCAGGTCCAGGCCGCCCATGCCCGGCAGGCCCAGGTCGATGATCGCCAGGTCATGGTTGAATTGCCCAGTCTGGTACAACGCTTCTTCAGCATTGGCCACGGCTTCAACCACGTGACCGCTGTCGGTGAGTCGGGTCAGCAAGTGATGACGCAGCAGCGCCTCATCTTCGACAACCAGCAGTTTCATAAAGCTCTCCAAGGCAAATCAACTTTCCAGCTGGGTACATCATAGCGGCCCTGCAAGTCTTGCTCGCTCAGTTTAACGCCGTTAAAACGGGCAGATATGTTTTCGTAGTCCCAGACTACGCAGGCGCCCCTGAACTTCTCCTGAACACTCTCTGAATCTGGGCTGAACCGGATCGTCCAGTCTGTAACACGCCAGTTAAGTCGAGCCTGTTCCAGGCTACCCATGCTCGCGGTAACCGGTGCAAAATACCCGGTATGAATCCGCTCCCCGCCTGCTGCACCCCACTCGACGCCCATTGGCCGCTGCCCGTCCCCTTGCCGGGCACGGTATTTCTGAGCACCCGCTTCGATCCGACATTGCTGGTCGCCGGCGACTTCCAGCGCTGCGCCGTACCGCCCCCGGCCAGCATCCAGCGTTCGGTAGCCAAGCGTCAGGCCGAATTTCTCGCCGGGAGGCTATGTGCCCGTGCTGCCTTGCAACAGCTTGAAGGGCTGGACTGCATTCCAGCCATTGGCGAAGATCGAGCACCGGTATGGCCGGCCCATATCAGTGGCTCGATCACCCACAGCACCGGCCACGCGGCGGCTATCGTCGCCCATAAGGCGCAGTGGCGCGGGCTGGGGATGGATCTGGAGAATGTGCTGGCGCTGGAGCGAGCCGAACGTCTGGCAGGGGAAATCCTCACGCACAATGAGTTGCAGCGCATGGCCGCAGGGCCTCGGGAGCAAATCGCGCAACTGGTGACCCTGACCTTTTCGGCCAAGGAGAGCTTGTTCAAGGCGCTCTACCCCATCGTGCAAAAGCGCTTCTACTTTGAACATGCCGAGCTGTTGGATTGGTCTGAGACAGGGCATGCGCGATTGCGGTTGCTGACGGACCTGTCCAGCGAGTGGCGCCACGGCAGCGAGTTGGATGCGCAGTTTGCCGTGCATGAGGGGCAGTTGTTGAGCCTGGTGGCGATCAGCGCCTGACAGATCCCTGTGGCGAGCGGGCTTGCCCGCTCGCAACAGGGTCTCAAGGTTTCTCTTGATCCCTCGGCCAACTCAAGCTGAAACAGGCCCCGCCCAGGTTGTTGCTCTTGCTGATCAACGCCCTCCCGCCGTGCCAATTGATAATCCTGCGCACAATCGAAAGCCCCAGGCCATGCCCACCCGAGGCCCTGGTACGGCTGTCGTCCAGGCGCAGGAACGGGGTGAAGACCCGTTCCCAGGCATTTTCCGGCACGCCGGGGCCATCGTCTTCGACGTCGATGCGACAACGTACCTGGCCCACCTGATAACTGATCAACACCTGTGACTGCGCGTGACGCATGGCATTGCTCACCAGGTTTTGCAGGGCCCGGTGCAGGTAGCGCGGCTCAGCCTCGACCCAGGCGTCATCCAAGTGGGCCGATGACAGGCAAATCCCTCGCGCCACATTGATTGCCGGGCGCAGCGGCGCTAACTCACCAATGACCTGATCGAGCAAGGCATTGAGGTCGACCCGTTGGAAGTTCAGTGCCGGCGAACCCTGCTCCAGCCGCGCGTAGGTGAGCATCTCGTCCACCAGGCCATCGAGGTCCTGGATATCGCTGTCCATGCCTTCCATGTATTTACGCCGGGCTTCAGGGGTGGCGGCGTCGCCGATCATCTCCAGGCCAAAGCGCAGGCGCGCCACCGGGGTGCGCAGCTCGTGGGACACCGCTCGCACCAATTCGCGCTGGATCGCCAGCAACCGCTGCAGATGCTCGGCCATACCGTTAAAGGCCGCCGCCAGGCGCCCTACCGAGTCAGCACCGCGCGCTGGCACCCGCGCCTCCAGGTTGCCTTTGGCGATGCGCGTAGCGGCGGATTCAAGGCCGTGCAGGCGACGCTCCAGTTGCCGCACCAGCAGGTAGACAATCAAGCCGATCAGGGTCAGACCGATCAGCGCAATCAATATCAGCCATTGCGCCGGATAAGGATTCATCTGGTACAGCGGGCCGATTTCCAGGACCCACGGCGTGCCAACCATGCCGGCAAACACGCGGATCGAATCACCACCCTTGCCCAGCGCCATCACCGTATCGCCTTCCGCTACTCGGCGGCGCTGGTCTTCGTCCATATCGGCCTGGTCGAGGGTAATCAGGTGCAGTTCGAAGCCAAAGCCCTTGGCTTCTTTAAGGTCTGCCAGGCGTTTGGGCTGCTCGGCCACCGGGTAGCGCACCAGTTCATCGGCCAGTAGGTAGATAGTCGCCCGGGCCAGTTGTTCGCTGATTTGCTGCACTTCCCCGGTGAGCAACAATTGCTCTTTTTCACTGACCAGTCGCAGAACCTTGGCGGCATGGGGCCCGGTCTGCTCTACCAACACCTGACCCCGTTGCAGGCGATTACGCTGGCCCAAGTCGAGCTGGGCATCGGCCACGGCCTGCAATTGCAGGGGAATCCCCAGCAAGCGCTCCCACACCGCCAGGGCTCGGCGGCGCTCGATGGCGCTCATCGGTTGCAAGCTGTCGCCCATCAGGGCAAAGGTGCCGTGGGCCAGGCGCTCACGGTACTGGTCACTGCGCACCTCGTTGAGCAGGTGCAATGCCAGAACGCCGAGCAGCGCCACCAGGATCAGCGCCGCACACATGCCGCCGTAGATGCGCAGGAAGATCGAGTTCACGGTTGCAGGTCGGCGGCAGCTTCAGGGACGAACAAATAACCTTTGCTGCGGATGGTCTTGATCAGGCGCGGATGGATCGGGTCATCGCCGATTTTCGGACGTATCCGCGAGATGCGTACGTCGATGGAGCGGTCCTGACCGTCATAGCCGATACCGCGCAAGGCGGTGAAGATTTCTTCCCGAGACAGGATGCGCCCGGCATTGGCGACCAGCAGCCACAACAGGTCGAATTCGGCGCTGGTCAGTTCGATGCCTCCGTCGTGCAGCCAAGCTTCGCGCAGGGCGTTGTCCACCACTAACGGGCCGAATTGCAGGCGTCGTTGTTTTTCGGGGATCGCCGGCTCGACGTTTTCGCTGCGTCGCAGCAAGGCCTGGATTCGCGCCAGCAGCAACCTCGGGCGCACCGGCTTGCAGACATAGTCGTCAGCACCCATGTCCAGGCCCTGCACTTGGTCCATGTCGTCGGTGCGGGCGGTCAGCATCAGGATCACCCCGTCGTAGCGCTCACGCACCTTGCGGCAGATGCTCAGGCCGTCTTCGCCGGGCAGCATCAGGTCGAGAATCACCAGGTCGGGCTGCTCGGCAATGATCCGTGCCGCCGCCAGGGCACCGTTGCCCTCTATCGACACCCGCAGGCCGTTGCCTTCCAGATAATCACGGGTCAATTCAGCCAGGCGCTGGTCGTCCTCGACAATCAATACCTGCCAGGCTTCATGCTCCATGCGTTACCTCTATTCAAATAATGTAGGCGCAAGCGTGCTCGCGATGGTGGTTAACGATAACGCGTAAAATTTGACACCCAGCGGCGCTCTGCCGTTTTTCGCAAGCAAGAACTAGGCGTCCCCCCTCGCCCCTATATTTGTCATGTGGAGAGGGCATAACACAGCGTGTATCCAAGCCGATTGTAGCAACGGGCCAGCCCTCGAACACAAGCCTGGAAATGCATTCGGTAATCGCGTTTTTTTGTGATAGGGTTCGCGCCCTCAAAAAACCAACCGGGTGTTTTCACCTTTGAATATTCGGTGACAAGCGGTGTAATGCCGCAGTACTGCGGCCTACACGGCGATTCGCTCTTTCATACACATTTTACCCACAGCGTTATCCACAGGTAGTGCGTTGCTAAGCCCCCCAAAACGCATTATCTTGTAGCTCGCCGCAAAAAAAACCCTACATGTAGGGTTTTCGGCAAAAAGACCAAACACAAATCAGACAAGAAACTCAAGCCCTTTCTTGCTCCTGTTTGGTTGAACTTAAGACGTTTTCAGAAGACCAAACCGCGCACGCGGATGGCAGCCGTTTCAGCCCACACCGGGAGAAACGGTACGGGTGTTGCAGTACAAAACTGTCACCCATCAGGAATACGGTTTAGAGCCAAGGCTCTGCACCGAAGACTTCGGCATGGAAGCGGCGCGATCAGCTCCCTTCCTCCTGTCCCGAAGTTGTTATGCCAGGCCCAGGCCTGCTGTAAGTGCTTCAGGACGGAACGGTGGGCACCGTGATGGTGCCCAAATAAATATAGAATGTGGAGACAACCCCCCATGCAAACCGACACAACTCGCGAGAACCCGCAGGGCTCCGTGCAGCAGGCCGCCGATTCGAATCTGGATCTGTCCGCCACCGCACCCGGCCAATTGCGCGTGATCAAGCGTAACGGCACTGTCGTTCCTTACACCGATGACAAAATCACCGTCGCCATCACCAAAGCGTTTCTCGCAGTTGAAGGCGGCACCGCTGCTGCCTCGTCGCGAATCCACGACACCGTTGCCCGCCTGACCGAACAAGTCACTGCAACCTTCAAGCGTCGCATGCCATCGGGCGGCACCATCCACATCGAAGAAATCCAGGACCAGGTCGAACTGGCTCTGATGCGTGCCGGCGAGCAGAAAGTGGCTCGCGACTACGTGATCTACCGCGACGGTCGCTCCAAGGAACGTGCGACCCGCGCTCCGACCGAGGAAGCGGTAAACGCTCACCCGTCGATCCGCATCACCCTCGCCGACGGCACCTTCGCGCCGCTGGACATGGGCCGCCTGAACACCATCGTCACCGAGGCCTGTGAAGGCCTGGAAGAAGTCGACGGCGACCTGATCCAGCGCGAAACCCTGAAGAACCTGTACGACGGCGTGGCCCTGAGCGACGTCAATACCGCCCTGGTGATGACTGCCCGTACCCTGGTCGAGCGTGAGCCGAACTACTCGTTCGTCACCGCCCGCCTGTTGATGGACACCCTGCGCGCCGAAGGCCTGAGCTTCCTGGAAGTCGCCGACAGCGCGACCCACCACGAAATGGTCGACCTGTACGCCAAGGCCCTGCCTTCGTACATCGCCAAGGGTATCAAATACGAATTGTTGAACCCGATCCTGGCCACCTTCGACCTGGAAAAACTCGGCAAGGCAATCAACCACGAACGTGACCAGCAGTTCACCTACCTGGGCCTGCAAACCCTGTACGACCGTTACTTCATTCACAAGGACGGTATCCGCTTCGAACTGCCGCAGATCTTCTTCATGCGCGTGGCCATGGGCCTGGCGATCGAAGAGAAGAACAAGGAAGACCGTGCGATCGAGTTCTACAACCTGTTGTCGTCCTTCGACTACATGTCCTCGACGCCAACCCTGTTTAACGCCGGCACCCTGCGTCCACAGCTGTCGAGCTGCTACCTGACCACCGTGCCGGATGACCTCTCGGGCATCTACCACGCGATCCACGACAACGCCATGCTGTCCAAATTCGCTGGCGGCCTGGGCAACGACTGGACGCCAGTGCGCGCCTTGGGTTCGTACATCAAGGGCACCAACGGCAAGTCCCAGGGCGTCGTCCCGTTCCTCAAAGTCGTGAACGACACCGCCGTAGCGGTCAACCAGGGTGGCAAGCGCAAAGGCGCTGTCTGTGCCTACCTGGAAACCTGGCACATGGACATTGAAGAGTTCATTGAGCTGCGCAAGAACACCGGTGATGACCGTCGTCGTACCCACGACATGAACACCGCCAACTGGATCCCTGACCTGTTCATGAAGCGCGTCTTCGATGACGGCCAGTGGACCCTGTTCTCGCCGTCCGAAGTACCGGACCTGCACGACCTGACCGGCAAGGCCTTCGAAGAGCGTTACGAGTACTACGAAGCCCTGTCCCAGTACCCGGGCAAGATCAAGCTGTTCAAGACCATTCAGGCCAAAGATCTGTGGCGTAAAATGCTCTCCATGCTGTTTGAAACCGGCCACCCATGGCTGACCTTCAAAGACCCGTGCAACCTGCGCAGCCCGCAGCAGCACGTGGGCGTGGTCCACAGCTCGAACCTGTGCACCGAGATCACCTTGAACACCAACAAGGACGAGATCGCCGTTTGCAACCTGGGTTCGATCAACCTGCCGAACCACATCAAGGACGGCAAGCTGGATACCGCCAAGCTGGAGCGCACCGTCAACACCGCAGTACGCATGCTCGATAACGTTATCGACATCAACTACTACTCGGTGCCACAGGCGCAGAACTCCAACTTCAAGCACCGTCCGGTTGGACTGGGCATCATGGGCTTCCAGGACGCTTTGTACCTGCAGCACATTCCTTACGGCTCCGACGCAGCCGTCGAGTTCGCTGACAAGTCCATGGAGGCGGTCAGCTACTACGCGATCCAGGCTTCCTGCGACCTGGCTGACGAGCGCGGCGCCTACGAGACGTTCCAGGGTTCGCTGTGGTCCAAAGGCATCCTGCCGCTGGATTCGCAACAGATCCTGATTGAGCAACGTGGCCAGAAGTACATCGACGTTGACCTGAACGAATCCCTGGACTGGGCGCCAGTACGTGCCCGTGTGCAGAAAGGCATTCGTAACTCCAACATCATGGCCATCGCACCGACCGCCACCATCGCCAACATCACTGGCGTGTCGCAGTCGATCGAACCGACTTACCAGAACCTGTATGTGAAATCGAACCTGTCGGGCGAATTCACCGTGATCAACCCGTATCTGGTTCGCGACCTGAAAGCCCGCGACCTGTGGGACTCGGTCATGATCAACGACCTGAAGTACTACGACGGTTCGGTGCAACAGATCGAGCGCATCCCGCAAGAACTCAAAGAGCTCTACGCGACTGCCTTCGAAGTGGACACCAAGTGGATCGTTGACGCCGCCAGCCGTCGCCAGAAGTGGATCGACCAGGCTCAGTCGCTGAACCTGTACATCGCCAGCGCTTCGGGCAAGAAGCTGGACGTGACCTACCGCATGGCTTGGTACCGTGGCCTGAAAACCACTTACTACCTCCGTGCGCTAGCTGCGACCAGCACCGAGAAGTCGACCATCAATACCGGTAAGCTGAACGCTGTATCCAGCGGCAACCACGGTGATGATTCGGTTCTTGCGGCTCCGGCCGGCCCTGCACCAGTGCCAAAAGCCTGCGCGATTGACGAGCCGGATTGCGAAGCTTGCCAGTAAGCTGAGCAGGTCCTGGGCTTAATCACCCAGGACTGAAAAGCCCCCGATAGACCCTGGCTGCAGTTGGGTTTATCGGGGGCTTTTTCATAGGGGCTTCGCGGAGCAAATGACGTCCGCCAGGCCTGATACCTGTGAACTCAACACACCTCCCCTCCAGTCAGTGCAGAGCAGCCTCGACCACTCAAAACGAAACACCAGGAAGCATCCCACTTGCCAAATAGCGCGCAAAAAAAGCCCCTCATTGAGGGGCTTTCGGTGCAGGCGCTAAATCGACAACATCAGGTCATCTGAATAATGGTCTGCATGATGGTGCTTTCGGTGGAGATGGTCTTGGAGTTCGCCTGGAAGTTACTCTGGGCCTTGATCAGCTCCACCAACTCGCTGGTCAGGTTGACGTTGGAGTTCTCCAGGGAGTTGGCGATGACCGAACCCAAAGTACCGGACTCCGGCGCATCATAACCTGGCTGGCCGGACGCGAAGGTCTCCTTCCAGGTAGTGCCGCCGTTCGGCTGCAGGCCCTGTTCATTGTTGAAGCTGGCCAGGGAGATCTGGCCGATCGCCTTGCTCTGCTCGTTACTGAACGTGGCAAACATGACGCCGCTGCTGTCGATTTTCAGCCCGGTGATTTCGCCAGTAGCGTAACCATCAGTGACCGGCGGGTTGCGATAACTGGCAGAGTTGTACTGGGTGATATTGGCCATATTGACGGCAATACCAGTCGGGTTGGCAGCCGCGCCGTTATCTACCCACACGTCATTTTTCATGACGCCCGGCTTCCAGTCGGCAATAGTCAGGGTGGTGTTGGAAACAGTACTTGGCGGCGTAACGATGCCCTTGAGCGCACCAGCTGTATCGAAGGTCACGGTCGACGCCACAGGCGCGACGGCACCGGCGCCACTGATAGGCGTACCGTTGGGGTTACGGCCGTCGATCAGAGTGTAGGCCTTCCAGGTATTGGAGTCGGTCTTCACCATGTACTGCACCATAGGGTGCGAGTTGCCCTGGGTGTCGTACAACATGGTGGTGTACTGGGTGGTAAAGCTGTCCGATTTGGTCGGATCGAACGGGTTGAGCGCCTGGTCGATCACTGGCTCCGAGGACTTCAGGTTGCTGGTGGAGT
Source organism: Pseudomonas sp. HY7a-MNA-CIBAN-0227 (assembly GCF_040310325.1). Classification (NCBI taxonomy): domain Bacteria; kingdom Pseudomonadati; phylum Pseudomonadota; class Gammaproteobacteria; order Pseudomonadales; family Pseudomonadaceae; genus Pseudomonas; species Pseudomonas sp. HY7a-MNA-CIBAN-0227. Next base: position 228,136 of record NZ_JBEOPT010000009.1, read on the forward strand.
CCACCTTGGTGGACGCCTTGGGTGACAGGTTCGACTGATCGATGCGCAGGTCTACCAGGCCACCCTTGATGATATTGCCGTTTTCGTCTGCCGCGTAACCTTGCAGGCGCGAGGTGCCGGTGGAGTTGGTGACGTAGCCATCCTTGTCCGGTTTAAAAGTACCAGAGCGGGTGTACTCCAAGGAACCGTCGCTGCCCTTCTGCACAAAGAAGCCGCCGCCCTTGATCGCCATGTCCAGCAAACCACCGGTGCCGGTGATTTCGCCTTGGCTGAATTGCTGGGAAACCGCTGCCAGGCTCACACCGCTACCAATAGCGTTGTGGCCGCTGCCCAGTTTGGAGGCGGCGTAGACGTCGGCGAATTCCGCACGGGACGACTTGAAGCCGGTGGTAGCAACGTTGGCGATGTTGTTGCCAGTCACGTCCAGCTGTTTGTTGGCCGCATAGAGGCCGCTAAGGCCGATATTAAAAGACATGTTTCTCTCCTCTTGCCGAATTTAGCCGGCTCTATGTACCGATAGTCTGAATTTGCGACAGCTTGATGCTGCCCATGCCGCCAGAAAGATTGAGCAGCATTTCGCCGCCCGTCTGGCTCAAGGTCACGCTAGTGACCGTGGCGGGTAGCGAGGTCTTCAACGCTATCGCATCACCGGCATCGCTCTTGGTGGTGGCCGCGAAGGTGTAGTTGCCGGAGTCGACTTTCTCGCCGGCTTCGTTTTTGCCGTCCCAGATAAAGTCCGACTTGCCGGCTGCCTGAGCGCCCAAGTCGATGGTCTTGACCAGCTTGCCGTCCTTGTCGGAGACCTTGATGGTGACGTTGCCCACCGACGAGGTGACTGCCACGGAACCGGTGAAGCTCTTGCTGGTGTCGACCATGGCCTTGTCGGTCTCGATGATCACCGAACGACCCACCAGCGACGACGCTTGCAGCGCTTGCGACGATTTGTAGTTGCTGGAGATAGCATTCACCGAGTCGTTCAGGGTGTTGATGCCTTCCAGGCTGCTGAACTGCGCCAGTTGCGCGACAAACGCGCCGTTATCCTGGGGCGACAGCGGGTTCTGGTTTTTCAGCTGGGTGACCAGCAACTGCAGGAACGCATCCTTGCCCAAGGCCTGGCTGCCAGAAGCCTCTTTGGTAGCACCCGCCAGGCTATCCTGGTTGGCTGCGGCATCCTTGACCTTGTTGTTGAACAAGTCCTGGATCGTCGAGTTACTCGACACATCGTTGGTAACGGACATTCTTTGGCGCCCCTTATCACTGACCCAGAGTCAGGACCTTCTGCATCATGGTTTTGGCGGTGTTCATCATTTCCGCGTTGGTCTGGAACGAGCGACTGGCGGAAATCATGTCAGCCATTTCCTCGACCACATTGACGTTGGGATAGAACACATAACCCTTGGCGTCGGCGGCGGGATGGTTCGGCTCGTAGCGCGCGTCGAGGTTGCTCTGGTCTTCGACCACACCCAGCACCTGAACGCCCTGGCCCGCAGCATCCTGGTCCTGGAACAGCGAATCGCTGCCGCCACTCTGGCCACCCTGGAACATGGTGGCGAACACCGGGTGACGGGCGCGATAGGTCTGGTCAATGCTCGACGACACGGTCTCGGCGTTGGCGATGTTACTGGCGACGGTGTTCAGACGGGTGGTCTGGGCGCTCATGCCACTACCGGCAATATTAAAAACACTGGATAGAGACATGACTTACTCTCCGCGCAGGGCTGACATCAGCCCTTTGAATTTGCTGTTGAGCAGGGTGAAGCTGGCCTGAAAGTTCACCGAGTTCTCGGCGTAGTTCGATTGCTCCAACTGCGCGTCGACGGTGTTCTGGTCGATCGATGGCTGCATCGGCGTGCGGTACATCAGCGACTCGTCGCCATTGCCCAGGCCTTGCGCTTCGATATGACGGTTATTGGTCATGTTCAAGGCGAAGGAGCCGCTCTTGGTCTTGTCCTGCTGTGCGGCGAGCACGGCGGAGAAGTCCAAGTCCCGAGCCTTGTAGTTCGGGGTGTCGGCGTTGGCGATGTTGTTAGCCAGGACTTCGGCACGCTGGGCGCGAAAGCCCAGGGCTTGTTCGTGGATACCGAGCGCTTTATCGAAGCTGATGCTCATGGCGGAAACCTTTAGGGGCTGACCTGCTTTTCGTAATCTGGATATAGCAAGTGGCATGCCAAGTCATCGAATCCCTGTAAATCAAGGGTTTGCCGGGAGATTGCCGGTGGCAATGCCAGAAAAGCGGCAAGGGGTTTCCGCCAAACGCCAGTAAAGCGGCAATACGCATTGCCGCTTTGCGCCCATAAAAAACGGGAGGCCTTTGCAGGACCTCCCGGTTTTTATGCGACGCATGCCTATCACTTGGCCTGGTAAATAATCCCAGGACTGCACTGCACCATCTGGTAATGATCCGGCAACCCGTTCAACGCTTCAGAAGCGCCAAGAAACAGATACCCCCCGCGCTTGAGCGTGCTGTGGATGCGCAACAGGATGTCCTTCTTCACTTCAGCCGAGAAGTAGATCAGTACGTTGCGGCAAAACACGATATCGAACTTGCCCAGGCTGGCGTAGCTGTCCAGCAGGTTGAACGAACGAAACTCCACCCGGCTCTTGATCGGCGCCTTGACTGCCCAACGACCGGCAACCTTGGGGTCGAAGAAACGCTGCAAGCGTTCCGGAGACAGGCCTCGCCCCAGGGCCAGGCTGTCGTACTCACCTGTCTTGCAGTTGGTGAGCATGGTGCCGGACAAGTCGGTGGCAACAATCTGCACCCCGGCCTTCAACTGGCCCATGTTGGTCCGCTCGAACTCGTCGATGGACATCGACAGCGAGTACGGTTCCTGCCCCGAAGAGCAGGCCGCCGACCAGATGCGCAGGCGCTGGCCGGGGCTGGCCTTGATCGCTTCGGGCAGGACCTTGTTCTTGAGCACTTCAAAGGGATAGGTGTCACGAAACCACAGGGTTTCGTTGGTGGTCATGGCATCGACCACCATTTCCTTGAGCCCGCTGCGTGGCTGGCTCTGTATCCGCTGAACGAGGTCGCCGAGGGACTTGATCCCTTGCTGCTCCATCAGTTTATTGAGACGGCTTGATACCAGGTACTGCTTGTTTTCACCGAGCAATATGCCACAGGCTTTTTCCAGGAAGACCCGGAACTGTTCGAAATCCAAATTACCCGTAGACAATGGTACCGCCTCTTAAATCGTGTGACCGCCAGGGAAAAAGCCCCTAGCCGTGATCTGCTGCCTTGATCCGGTCGACTACCCGGGCTGCCAGGTCATCAGGACGGAATTTGGCCAGGAAGTCATCGGCACCGACCTTCTTGACCATCGCCTGATTGAATACACCGGACAATGAAGTATGCAGGATGATATGTAATTTTTGCATGCGTGGATCGTTGCGTATCTCGGCCGTAAGGGTGTAGCCGTCCATTTCCGGCATCTCGATGTCGGAAATCATCATCAAGAATTCTTCTTCCGGTTTCTTGCCTTCATCCACCAGCTTGCGCAGGTAATCCAGGGCCTGGCGGCCATCGTTGAGTGCCACCACTTCGACACCAACGGTCTGCAGGCAACGGGAGACCTGCTTGCGCGCTACCGAGGAGTCATCCACCGTCAGCACCCGCAGGGAAATCGCCTTGTGCGCCGTCTCCGCGTCTACTACACCCACCGAAATAGCTTCCGAAGTCGGCGCCACTTCCGCGAGGATTTTCTCCACGTCGATGATTTCCACCAACTGGTTGTCGACCCGCGTCACTGCCGTCAGGTAGTGATCGCGACCGGTGCCCTTGGGCGGCGGATGGATCTCTTCCCAGTTCATGTTGACGATGCGCTCCACCGAGCGCACCAGGAAACCCTGGGTCTTGGTGTTGTACTCGGTGATGATCACGAACGGACTCTCGCGATCCTGCAAGCCGGACGAGCCCGTAGCCATCGCCAAGTCAAGAATCGGAATGGTCGAGCCGCGAATGTTGGCCACGCCACACACCACAGGGTTGGACTTGGGCAATACGGTCAGCTTGGGACATTGCAGCACCTCCCGCACCTTGAAGACGTTGATGCCGTAAAGCTGCTTGCCATCCAAACGAAACAGCAGCAACTCCAGGCGATTCTGCCCTACCAGCTGCGTGCGCTGGTTCACTGAATCCATTACTCCCGCCATGCCCAGACTCCTACACTACAAAACCTACGGGTACGACGCGTACCCAACACTAAACGGCACGAGCTTTGCTTTTTTATTGGCCATGGACATCAAAACGACAGTTTCCCGACGCCTTCTCCCCCTGCCGTACTTTAAACAGTACCGCAGATTGCTCTGCGCCTTGCTAACGATGCTTGCCTTGGCTGCAGGCCAACAGGCCCGTGCCGACAACGTCACCTTGCCTGATCTACTTATCGGCGTCACTCAAGGCTTTCTTGAGTTCACTGTAGAAGATTATCTGGCCACTACGCAGACACCAGGACGCTATGAAATCCAGGTCAACCAATTGGACCCACGCCTGCGCCTGCCCATGTGTGACAAGGAATTGACAGCCACCCTGGAAAGCCCCGCACAACCCATCGGCCGTGTGACCGTGCGCGTGCGCTGCGACGGCGCCTCGCCCTGGACGGTGTTCGTACCGGCTCAAGTCCGCCTGTTTCGCGAAGTGGTCGCCGTCACCCGCCCGCTGAAACGCTTGGGCATTATCGGCTTTGAGGACGTTGCCCTACGCGAGCGGGACATCGGCCAGATCAGTCAGGGATACCTTACTTCCGTGGATCAAGCGATCGGGCAGAAACTTACCCGACCAATGGTCACAGATCAGGTCATCACCCTGGCTCACCTGGAACAGGCGGAAGTCATACGCAAGGGTGATCAAGTGGTGATTTCCGCCAGCAGCGGCGGCCTGAATGTAAAAATGCCGGGAGAGGCTCTGTCCAATGGCGGCATGAGCGAACAGATTCGGGTCAAGAACCTCAACTCCAAGCGGGTGATCAAGGCGCGAGTGACTGCACCCGGCCAGGTCGAGGTAGCGTTATAGATCACTGGCGCGGGAGGCCAGCTTTTCCTACACTGTGCGCAAGACGTCATCACGTATAGGTTTATTGTCAGTCGAGCCTAAAGTTTGTCCGGGTATGGCCGAAAACATGGCAAGCGTCCAAATACCCAGAGGTTTTCATGATGGTCATTGATTTCAGTCGATTAAATAACGCCCCCTCACAGCTCGTCAGCACCCGCGCCAACGGTGCCAAGGAAAGCGTTGAGGCCGGCAAGTCCCAGCCACTGCCCGTCAAGGCAGACCAGGCCGGCGCCAGCCAGAGCGGGGAATCGGTACATTTGAGCAATGAGGCTCAACAGTTGCAAAAGGTCACTGACTCGCTGCGCGATCAACCGGTTGTCAATAAAGCCCGTGTGGCCGAATTGAAACAAGCGATTGCCGATGGCAGCTACAAAGTCGACAGCAACCGTGTAGCCAGCAAACTGCTTAACTTCGAAGCCGAGCGCTAGGCAAAGGCCTGCGCCAGGCTTTTGGACGCTTAAAACCCAAGGCCAGCCATGCACGACGAAAATTTACTGCAACTGATCATTGAAGACCTGGCTCCAGCACAGCATCTGCTTGAGCTGCTTCAGGAAGAGTCGATCGCCCTGCACGGCCGAGACATGCGCCTGCTGGAAGATATTCTGGCGCGCAAGCAATCGCTGATCATTCTGCTGGAACAGCATGGCAAGAAACGCAGCCAGATTCTTGTCAGCCTGGGACTGCCTGCCGATCACGACGGCCTGGAGCAACTGGCGAGCCACTCGTCGGTAGGCGACCAGTTACGGGCCCAGAGCCAGGAGCTCAACCAGCTGCTCATCACTTGCCAGGAAGCCAACACGCTCAACGGCCAGTCGATCCAGCTTCAGCAAGCCACTACCGCCAACCAGCTGCGCATCCTTCACGGCGGAGAACCTCCGACGCTCTATAACGCCAAAGGCTCCACCTCGCGACTGGTCAAGCCCAGCACCATCAGCCAAGCCTGACGCCGGTTTATCGCGCGCCCTATCAAGGCGCGCAACATACTGGCAAAATGCCGGTTCTTGCGTGTAGTCGTATTTTGTCTGGAGATGGAAGAACCGTGTTCAACGCCCTCAACGCGGAAGATGCTCCGCAGCCACCCAAGGTCCTCACTACGCCTCTGGAAATTGCCGGCACCTTACGGCTGCTGCAAGAGAGCCACGACCCCCTGATCATTACCTTCCATGAGCGCAACCAGCGCTTTCAAAGCTATCTGGTGGAAGTCGACCGGGACAGCAAGACGCTGAGCCTGGACGAAATGATCCCACGGGAGGGCGAACGCTACCTTGAGAATGGCGAAGCCTTCCGTATCGAAGGCTTCCACGACGGCGTGCGGGTGGCTTGGGAGAGTAACGGCAGCCTGACCATCAGCGAAAAGGACGGCCACCGCATCTATCGGGGCGGCATGCCTGACGAGGTGGTTTACCATCAGCGGCGCAACGCCTTTCGCGCAGCATTGAAATTGGCGCAACTGGTCAATGTCGATATGGGCGGAGAGAAACTCAAGTTGCCCATTGGCGGCAAACTGCTGGATATTTCCGCCACCGGTTGCAAGCTGCGCTTTGACGGTGATATCTCCCAGCGCCTGCAACTGGGCCAGGTCTACGATCGCTTTATTGCCGCCCTGCCCTTCGGCAACATGAGCACCGCCGTAGAGCTGCGTTATCTGCACTTCGAAGAAAGAATCGACACCACCTTTGCCGGCGTGCGTTTTCACAACATGAGCGGGTTGGTGCAGCGCCAGGTTGAACGCTTTGTCTACCAGCTGCAGCGCGAGGCGCGGCGGTTTGACAAGGATGATGATCTTTAAGCGGTAACAATCTGCATAAAAAACGGGCAGCCCCTTATGGGACTGCCCGTTTTTTGTTTCAGGGGCGTGCCCTGCTCAGATCGTGGGGATGATCATCCGGGTCCGGATGCTCTGGCGGCTCTGGCGACTCTTCTGCAGGCCCCTGCTCCACCGAATCAGGATCAGCTTCAGACTCTGGGTCTGGCTCGGGAACCGGCGCCTGCATCTGATCCTGAACCACCTGTTCATCCACCCGTGGGTCAAGGGCGGCCACCAGCGGCGAGCTGGACATGCTGTCAGGTACCGCCACGTGATGCAGCGGTGCATCGTCCACCTGGTGCAGGTTGGTCACGGCTTTGGGACGGATGCGCCAAACCAGGATCACCGCGCACAAACTGAAAAATGCATAGAGCATCTGGCTACCAAACAGCTTCATCAGCACACCGGCCAGCAGCGGCCCGATACTGGCGCCGACGCCGTAAGTCACCAGCAGCATGGCTGTCAGCGATACGCGGCGATCACCCTCAACGTGGTCATTGGAAAACGCCACCGCCAACGGGTAAAGGCAGAACTGCACCAGGGAGCAGAAGAACCCGGCCACAAACAGCACTTCCAACGGCACCTGGGTCATGATCGCCAACGGCAGCGCCGTCACCGCAAGGCACAAGGCGAAGCAACGGATCAACAGCGCCCGGTCATACCGATCCGAGAGCCAGCCCAAAGGCCACTGCACCACCAGCCCGGCGAAAATGCAGCTACCCATGAACAGACCGACCTGTTGAGTGCTCAACCCCTGCTGAGAAGCGTAAAGCGGCGCCAGACCGTAGAACGAGCCAACAATCAACCCGGCGCCCAGCACGGTACTGAGGGACTGCGGTACTCGCTTGATAAAAAAGCGCGGTTCCATCGGCGCCGGATGCAACGGTGCCGGGTGAATACGTCGAGTCATCGCCACCGGCACCAGGCACAGGGCAAAGCACAGCGCAACCAGCATCAGCAGCTCAAGGCCCAACTGCGGATGCATGACCAGAATAAGCTGGCCCAATACCAGGCCCAGATAAGAAGCGATCATGTAGCCACTGAAGACCAAGCCCCGCTGCTTGGCGTCCGCCTGCTCGTTGAGCCAGCTCTCGATGACCATGTACTGGCACATCATGCCGAGGCCGACGATTATTCGCAGTACGATCCAGGCCGGCAGCCAGTCGATCAAACCATGGCCCAGCACCGCCGCACCGACGATACCGGCGCAGGTGGCATAGGCGCGAATATGGCCGACCCGGGCTATCAAGCGGTGACCGATCTTGCCACCCAACACCAGACCAAAGTAGTTGGCAGCCATCAAAGCACCGACCCACAGGCTGTCGACATTATCGGCGGCCAGGCGTAAAGCCAGGTACGTACTGAGCAGACCGGAGCCGATCAGCATCATCAACGAGGAAAAATAAAGGGCTCGAAAAGATTTCCAGATTTGGCGCATCGGCGTTCCGAGCGGCTCCTTGCAGTGGGTGTCAGGCTACCAGCATGATAGTCCGGCGTCGTCAGGTCCGGACAGCCAAAACGCGCTGTACCAGAGGATTATTTTCGTCAAGCCAATTGGCTACCTCTCAGACGCTCGACGACGGCATACAAGGTACAAGGCGGTGACAAAAATTCACGCCCCCACCGCTCACTCCCCTGTGAACCTCAAACTCCGGCAAGGTTCGCAATACGATCAAAAAGACCTGCCCCCCAGACGCCTCCCATCCTCTGCGGCCAACGCCAACCCACAAAAAAGCCCCGCCAGAGTGTTCTGAACAGGGCTTTTGCGTATCGCGGCTCTTTTAAAGGAGCGCAACTCTAATGTGGTGTCCCAGGGCCGGTTCGAACGGCCAACCTTCCCCTTAGGAGGGGGATGCTCTATCCAATTGAGCTACTGGGACAAATGACAACCATCGGGCCAAAGGCACAGCGGCGGACGGCGTGCATGTTAACGGCCAAGGTGCGTTTTGTCATGTCGTCCGTAGGCTTTTTGAGTGTAGGCCGAGCCTTGCAATGCCTAGTCGTGTTTCGGGCAACAACCAAGGGCTATCCATGGCCGTCGTGCAAAATGCACTACCCCAAAATGCCATCATTGCAAATTGCAACAAACCGGCCTGCCAATTAGTCTTTAAGGCATTGATTTAAAAAGGATTTAATCAAAATATAGACTGGCATGACACCTGCAATCCTTTATCCTACAAATTCAGTCTGGCCACGCCACCTGCGGAGAATATGCCCATGAACAGCACGCCTCTACTAGTAGCCCTCAATGCCGTGGCATTGGCCACGCTGGTGATGTTCCATTTTCAATCCGCTACCGGTGATGATGTGGCACAAGCCAGCCAAGCTGTTCCCCATCATTTGCAACACCAACAGCGTCCGCAGCTGGCGGTCATGACGGCCGATGCGCAATCACCTATTCAACTGACCCAAGGCAACCAAGCCGCACACTCTTCTGAACACTGGGTTTTCTGAACCAAACACAGGAGTATTCAATGTCCAAGTCCGCGTGGCTGTTCCTGGCCCTGCAGCCTGCTTGTGCTCCGAGCCCGGTTGTCCAGCCGCCCTACCTTACGTCGCCCTACCCTAGTAAATCGGCAGTTTGCCACTAGCCTTAAAGTTAAGGGCAAAAGGCCACACCATTATAGGATGTGCGCCCCAAAACCCTTTGTAACTTGGGTTTTCGAGTAGAAAGCATCGCATGGATGCCTTGCAGAAAAGTTTTCCAACCAGTCCGCAAATTTGAAAATGAGTGCTGGCATAAAGCCTGTAGCCAGTTCAATATTTGTCACAGAATTGACGCCAAGGAACTGGCAAATTTGAGGCATGATGCGGCCTCTTTGCAATTCAGGTTGAACATTTGGCTGCAGACCTTGTCCTAACACACATCTTGCGGCCAATTCCAAAAACCGCTCCCCTGAACTAACCGGTTAAATATATGCGCCCATTGAAACAGGCAATTTATTCCAGCCGTACGGCTGACAAGTTCGTCGTACGTCTGCCAGACGGAATGCGGGAACGCATTGCCGAGGTGGCTCGCAATCATCACCGCAGCATGAACTCCGAAATCATCGCGCGCCTGGAACAGAGCCTTATCCAGGAAGGTGCGCTGGGTGAAGCGTTGAGCATGCGCCTGGACAGCCCCGAGCTGTCACTGCACGAACGCGAACTGCTGCAGCGTTTTCGTCAGCTCTCCCACCGCCAGCAAAACGCTCTTGTCTCACTTATCGCTCATGATGTTGAGGCAGCCGCCGAAGCCAACTGATTGGCGACTGAAAGCCGAAGCCAGCTGCATGCTGGCTTTTTTTTGCCTGTGACTTGGTTAAAGGCCCAGCGGTGCTTGCCTCGGGAGAAGGCAATCAGAGTAGGAAGATGGTCGCCAGCCCCAGGAAGATGAAAAAGCCACCACTGTCAGTCATGGCCGTGATCATCACACTGGCGCCCATGGCAGGGTCGCGACCAAGGCGCACCAAGGTCATGGGGATCAATACCCCCATCAGCGCAGCCAATAGCAGGTTAAGGGTCATGGCGGCGGTCATCACTACCCCCAGGGACCAACTGCCATAGAGCAAGTAAGCCACCACGCCAATCACGCCACCCCACACCAGACCATTGATCAGGCCCACTGCCAGCTCCTTGCGCATCAGCCGCGAGGTGTTGCCAGTGCTCACCTGATCCAGGGCCATGGCCCGCACGATCATTGTGATGGTCTGGTTACCGGAGTTACCACCGATCCCGGCCACGATAGGCATAAGAGCCGCCAGCGCCACCAGCTTCTCGATGGAACCTTCGAACAGGCCGATCACCCGAGAGGCAATAAACGCGGTAATCAGGTTGACGGCCAACCAGGCCCAACGGTTACGCAGAGATTTCCAGACTGACGCAAAGATATCTTCCTCTTCACGCAGACCCGCCATGTTGAGGACTTCGTTTTCACTCTCTTCACGAATCAGATCGACCATCTCATCGATGGTCAAGCGGCCGATCAGCTTGCCGTTCTTGTCGACCACCGGGGCCGAGATCAAGTCATAACGCTCGAATGCCTGGGCGGCGTCGTAGGCGTCTTCGTCAGGATGAAAGCTGACCGGGTCGCTGGCCATGACGTCCGCGACCTTCTTGTCCGGGTCATTGACCAACAGACGCTTGATCGGCAGCACGCCCTTGAGAATGCCCTCGTTGTCGACCACAAACAGTTTGTCAGTGTGGCCTGGCAGCTCTTTTAACCGGCGCAGGTAACGCAACACCACTTCCAGGCTGACGTCTTCGCGAATAGTCACCATCTCGAAGTCCATCAGCGCGCCAACCTGCTCCTCGTCGTAGGACAACGCGGAGCGCACACGCTCACGCTGTTGGCCGTCGAGGGTCTCCATCAGCTCATGGACGACGTCACGCGGCAGCTCGGAGGCCAGGTCGGCGAGTTCGTCGGCGTCCATGTCCTTGGTTGCAGCCAGGAGCTCATGATCGTCCATGTCGGCGATCAGGGTTTCACGAACCGAATCGGATACTTCGAGGAGGATGTCGCCGTCGCGATCAGACTTGACCAGTTGCCAGAGGGTCAGGCGATCACCCAGGGGCAAAGCTTCAAGGATGTAGGCTACGTCGGCGGAGTGCAGGTCATCGAGCTTGCGTTGCAACTCGACGAGGTTTTGCCGGTGGACCAGGCTCTCTACCCGGTCATGATTCGGGCCTTCCTGACGGTGAGTCAGGTCTTCGACCACGCGCTGGCGCTGCAGCAGCTCAACAACTTGAGCGAGGCGATCCTGCAGGCTTTCTTGTGTTTTCTTTACTTCAACTTCGGTCATAGGCGAACTCCACTCCCAGCAGCGGGGCACGCCGGAAGGATCAATCAGTCAATTCATGATTGGTAAAACGGGGTACTGAGTTACTACTGGGTAAGTCCATGGAGGTATTCCACAAGCCCCGGCGGGGCTGACGGGCGCAATGATACACCGCCCAGCTGCTTAAAACGTTAAAAAACTGGCAAGAACAAACGCTTGCGCGACAACGCCGAGTATCGGGCACACTCATGAAACTGCGACGACACAGGCAGAAAAGAAAACACATGGGGGCAGGTAGAAAAGCCCGGAGGGCGATTACACGTCGTGGTCACAGACAAGAAAAATAAAAACCCCAGACGGCAAAAAGCCCGCACTAGGCGGGCTTTTTGTTGTTTGGTGCACTCGACAGGATTCGAACCTGTGACCGCTCGGTTCGTAGCCGAGTACTCTATCCAGCTGAGCTACGAGTGC